>NZ_JAVDVV010000009.1:0-184769 GCF_031457035.1 Methylobacterium sp. BE186 | reverse complement strand
GCGCAGTTCGCCGTCATCTTCGGCGAGCGCTTCACCCGGGCCATGGCGGCCTGATGTTCAACTCGCCGCCCACACACGGAATTTCCGATAGTCCCGCGCACTTTGGCCTGCGCGCTCGCTTGTTGCCGAGCTACATCAACGCGATACCCCTTCAACCCCGGCGCATGAGATCATCCGCCGGAAGGCGGCTGCCCCGCTACGCCGCCCTGCCTACAGGGAGGCACCTCTCCCTCCACCGCCGGGCTCTCTACCTAGCCCCGCCGGCGGGCCGCTACCGCCCTGCAGACCGCCTGGCGATCCACGTCTGCCGCCTTACTCCCAGCCGCCCGCAACTTCTCCTTACCCTGCATGAAGCTCTGGCTGCTCCGCACAGCCCGAGGTCCCCATGCCCCGCAGCACCTCTCCAGATACCCCCAATACCGCACCACTCGTCACGCAGCCTCTCACCCGCGCACCGCTCGTCCCTGAGTCACTGCTGCGCCAGCACGCCTGCTTCATTCCCGGCGACACCCGCTTCCGCGCCGCCGCCCGCCTGCGCCAGTCACTCTGGCGTGAGGAGCAAGGTCTACCCGCTGGCCTTCATCGCCCAGGCCGCACCCGCAACCTGCCGCGTCTACCGCTCGGCTCGCTCCTACAGCCCATCGACGCTGCCCACGGCCTGAACTTCCTCAGCCCCACCGTGCACGCCTTCGTCCGCCGCAGCCTCGTCCTCCGCGAGGAAGGCGCCATGGTCCACTACGAACGCCTGCACCGGAACCTGCTCTCCTCCGAGCCGCTCACCTACAACCTCTTTGTCCCGCTCGCCCTCAACCTCGACCTCGCCACGGCCGTCTTCCGCCAACTCCTGCCGGCCTTTGTCCATCAGGTCACGGCCATCCGCTTCGAGACCTCACCCGGCCGGCACGACCCCCAATACCTCGCCGACGGCACCGCCTTCGATGCCGCCATTTCGATTGTCACCTCGGATGGTGAACCGGGCACCGTCTTCATTGAGGTCAAGTACAGCGAGGGCTGCACCGGCCCGGCCGCCACGCATCGCCCCCGCTACGACGAAGCCAGCCGCGAGGCCGCCCTTCATCGCGACCCCAACGGCCCGGCGCTCCGCTCCACGATGCTGGAGCAATTCTGGCGCTTGCACCTCCTCGCGCAGCTCGCTGTCCGCCAGGGGATCACGCCACGCGCCCACCTCCTTGTCCTCTCTCCCCAGCTCAACCGCCGCGTCCGTAGCGCCACCCGCCTCTACGCCGCCGAACTCACCGATCCCGCGGGTTCATCGCCCGCCAAAGTCGGCTTCACCGCCCTCACGCTGGAGACCTTCATCGCCGCGCTCGCGCAGGCGGGCGGCGGCGCGGAAGCGGCTTACCTTCATCACCGCTACCTCGATTTTCAGCCTGTACTCGACCTCGTCCTCAGCGAGACAGCCGACCCTGACGACGAGCCGCCTCCGCCCGGCCCGATGCTCGCACTCCCGCCCCCTTCATCGGCCACGCTGAGCGACATCCTCCCATCTGATGTCTCAAGCCCCCTCGCAGCCACTCCTGGGCCGACGGCACAATCCGCAAAGCTTCAATCAACACCGCGAGCAAGGAGGTCTGCTACGCGGACAACCAAATGCCCCCCGCCTCGCTCTCGCCGGGCGAAAGCACTCTCCAAGCCGAAGCGCCAATCCGCGCCTTCGTCACCTGGCAACCGCTCAATTCAGGAGGTGCGCTGATGATCCAGCCCCTCCTCTCCCCTGCCCTGCGCGAGCAGCTCCTCGCCAACGGCCGCCGCACCGCTCGCGGCGAGGAGATCGACCCGCCCCCGGTGGTGAAGCTGTTCATGCCGGACGGCCCCGCCACCTGGCTTCTCACCGAACTCGACCCGACCGAGCCGACACGCGCTTTCGGCCTCTGCGATGCCGGTCTCGGCTCGCCTGAACTCGGTTACGTCTGCCTGCTCGAACTCGCGGCCCTCCGGGGCCGCCTTCGTCTGCCCGTCGAGCGCGACGTCCACTTCCGTGCTGGTCGCCCACTCTCGGCTTATGCGGCTGAGGCGCAGGCCGCTGGGAAGATCACCGCATGAACCAGATCCAGCATTCCCCGTCTCTCGCCGCGGATGATCCAGAAGACGCGCCAGTCCCGCACGTCACCCACGACCCCGACACCGGCCTACCCTGGCCAGACCCGACCGTGCCGGAACCGGAGTTCGTCTCCCTCGCGAGATTCCTCTTCGAGGCGGCCGCCGACGCCACCGACGGCTGCCTCGTCGAGCCCGACGGCATCTGCCGGCACGGACATCCCTCTTGGCTCCTGCGCCTCGGCGTCATCTGATCGACGTGCAGGACGCGCTGGCTCATAAGCCAGCGCGACAACGCTCCGCCCTCACCGCACGAACGAACTGCAGGCTGCAGTCCACTCTGGCCATATGGCTCCGCTTTACGAACACGCGCCCAGTCCGGTCGCGTTGGCGAGAAGTCGGAGATCACATCCATGGCCGCAACGATCCTGGCCGACCGCGTCGGCGAGCTGGCCAGCCTCGCGATGTCCCTGTGCCACACCATCATTGCACAAGGCGCGACGACGCCCGACACCATCACCATCCAACTCGATCAGCTCGCCCCTGAGCTATGCAGCGAAGAGCGCCAAGCCGTGCTACGCCTCGCTGCTTCGTTTGCTGCGGTCTTTGCAAGCGTCATGGATGAAGCGATGCTGAGTTCTGTCGATGCCGCGCAGTGGACGCACGGGATCGCTGCGTTCGCGCTCGAGTACCGCTGGGCCGGCTTCGACCTGCGGGTCTGTCTCGGTGATCATCCGGACGATGCCGAGAAGGACCAGCTCCGTGCCGAGGAGATCGAGTACTTTCGGCCCTCGTTAAGAGGCCTTCGTCCCAGTGACTTCGGCCGGATCTTCTGCGAGCAACTCGCGCGCACGCCAGCCCCGGTCGAAACTACCTGAGCCCAGCATGCTGGGCCAGCATTCCGCCCTGTGCCGGCGGCCTGCGAACGAAAAGCGGACGTTCCGCCTTGCGCCCATCTCGGCCGCTCAGCAGCTTTCTCCGGCATCCGAGAAGCGGACATCGGCTCAGGCCACATCACAGGTCTTAGTTGCGCCACTTCCAGACCCTGAAACTCGGGCTATCAGAGGGCTGCTCCTAACATCGAAGCACGCCAGCGATGCCGACAGTCGCTCTGCGAGGAACGCGTCGAGGGGGTAGAGGCAAATCTATGCTGTCCAAGGGCTTCTCACCGTCAAGCTTCGCCCACCCGCCCACGGAACGCGACTACCTTGCTGGCATCGTCAGCCGCGTGAAGCGCGTCGGCGACAGCCAGAGCGAGCGTGTCCTGATCGAAGGGCTTGCTCAGCCGAGGCAGGACCAGATGGTGTTCTGCCGGTGCTTCGGCGTAACCCGACGCCAGGATGACCGGCAATCCGGGCCGCTCGACTGCGATCTGCTCCGCCAACTGCGTTCCGGTCATGCCCGGCATGGCTTGGTCGGTAATGACGAGATCCAACCCGCGCGTGCGCCGCAGCAAGGCCAACGCCTCTTGACCTGAACGGGCCTCGATCACGCGGTGGCCGAGGTCCTCCAGCATCGCTGCCGTATTCTCCAGCACCAGCGGATCGTCGTCTGCCACCAGCACCGTCAGCGACCGCATCGGCGCGCGCCGCAGAACAGTAACGCTCGAAGCTTCTTCCCGCGTTGCCGTCGCCTCAGCCAAGGGGAGCCACATCTCCGCGGTCGTGCCCTCACCCAGACGGCTCTTGAGCAGAAAACGTCCTCGCGACTGCGCGGCCAAGCCCTGCACCATCGGGAGGCCGAGCCCCGTGCCATTGCCCACGCCCTTGGTGGTGAAGAACGGTTCCTGCGCCCGTGCCAAGGTCTCTGCGTCCATGCCTGTGCCTGTGTCTGTTACGGAGAGGCAGACGTAGCGGCCTTCCGGCAGTATGACCGCGTCCTCTTCACCCGCTTCGCGACCTGCGATTGTGATGGTGCCGCCTTCTGGCATGGCGTCGCGCGCGTTCACCGTGAGGTTGAGCAGCGCCAGTTCACACTGATGCGCATCCACCATCACGCGCGGCAGGCCGACTGGAAAGCGGGTCTCGATGCGCACGAGTGGCCCAATCGAGCGCTGGAGCAGGTCGGTCATGCCCCGGACCAGACCCGGTAGATCAACCACCTCGGGCTTAAGCTCCTGCCGCCGCGCGAAAGCCAGCATACGCTGCGTCAAGGCCGCTCCGCGCTGTGCGCCCTGAACCGCGTTGTCGAGCAGGCGGGTGAGTTTGGGGTCATCCGGCAGCCGCTTCCGCATCAGTTCGAGGCTGCCGAGCACAGCCATCAGCAGGTTGTTGAAGTCGTGGGCGACGCCGCCTGTGAGTTGACCGATGGCCTCCACCTTCTGGGCCTGAGCAAGTGCCTCACGGGCTTGATCCAGGGCCTCCTGGGCTTGCTTGCGCTCAGTGATGTCGCGCGTGACCTTAGCGTAGCCGACAAGCGGGCCCTGCTCGTTGCGGATCGCGTGGATGACCACGTTGGCCCAGAAGCGGCTGCCGTCCTTGCGCACCCGCCAGCCTTCGGCCTCGAAGCGTCCCTCCCGCGCCGCTGTCTCAAGGGCGGCCGCGGGAACGCCAGCCTGAAGATCCTCCTGCGTGTAGAAGCGTGACAGGTGGCTGCCCACGATCTCCTTGGCTGTGTAGCCCTTGATGCGCTCGGCACCCGTGTTCCAGTTTGCGATCCGGCCCTCTGGATCGAGCATGAAGATGGCGTAGTCACTCACGCTCTGGAGCAACAGCCGAAAGCGCTCCTCGCTCGCGCGCAGCGCGGTAGCCTCGCGTTCGGATGCCTGCGAGAGGTGCCGGTCGAACATGGCGGCGGCAAGCGCCAGCACGAGGATCAGGAAGGTTGTGCCGGTGACCCAGAGCGCGAGATGCGTCTGGCCGACGCTCGCTGTCCCACGCGCATGATCAACGAGAGCATGAGCATCGAACACGGAACCTTGCATCGCGGCGTAGTGCATTCCCGAGACGGCAAGCCCCATGATGATAGCGGCGAGCAGCCGTTGCCGGACCCCGGTCTGATTGAAGGCAAGCCATAGGGCGGCAACGGCTGCGCCAATGGCAATGAGGATCGAGACAGCGACCCAGAGGTGGTCGTAGTGCAGGTCGGCGGGCACGCGCATCGCGGCCATGCCGGTGTAGTGCATACCGGCAATGCCAAGGCCCATGACGAGGCCACTCAGGCACAGAGCGACGGGTCCTGCGCCGGGCCGGTTGACGACGAAGAAGCCTAGCCCCGTGACGGCGATGGGCAGAGCCAGCGAGATGAGGGTCAGGCGCAGATCGTAGCCGACCTCCAGTCCCGGCAGGCTGAAGGCCAGCATGGCGACGAAGTGCATCGACCAGATGCCCCCACCCATCGCGATGGCAGCGGTGACGAGCCACGCTCGGCTGGACCAGCCGGAGGCGGCGCGCATTCGTGTGGCAAGGTCGAGAGCGGTGTAGGACGCAGCGGCGGCGATCAGGACCGAGAGGGCGACGAGGACGGCGTCGTGGGTTCCGGCGTGGGGCATCCTAGCGAAACACCTACTGGCCTCGTTCAATGAGTTTGGGCCGGCGCTTCCGATCCGCCGGGCGGCGTGTGGCACCCCACGCGTTCGAAGATGCAGAGGCTATGCAACTCTGGGTGTCAATTGCTTGGGCTAGTGCCTGCACCGTTGCGGCTGCCATCGCCTTCCTGAGTTCATGGCTCTGTGGAGCCCACAATCAGTCCGCGCCGTCCCTCTCGTCCGGAACTGCATCACGCCAGTTCGCGTTGCAGAGCCAATCCGAACAGCCAAGGTGAGCGGGATGACCAGCGCTGAAGATGCACGCGTGAGTGGCAACGGACCGAGCCCGATTCAGGCCAGCCTCGGGTTCTCGCTCTCGCTTGTTACGCTTGTGGGCTGCGTCGTCGGCCTCGGGATGGTCGCGTAACCGCTACTTGGTCCGCCATAGCGCGCGGATGAGGCCGAGGTTGCCGAGGGCGAGCAGCCGCCGCCAGAGGGGGCCGGGCCGGCATGGGTGAGGATCACCGCGCCGGCCGGCGGCGCGAGGGCGTGGGCATCATCCCCGGCCGGGTCAAGCGGCCGACCAGCGCCGGGAAGCGCACCGGGCCAAACAGCGCGAGCAGCACCGTGGGGTTGCCAATCAGGAGGCGTCAGCCGCGGCCTCGTGATCTCTGCTCAACCACCTGCGCCGCCGCACCGATGTCGGCGCTCATCTCACCGAGTAGGCTGAGGCCCTGATGCAGGCTCTCGCGGATACGGCGTAGCTGAGCAAAGGCAGCGTTGGTCTCGCTCTGGAGTGTACCGAGCGCCAGCCGCTCCGCCTCAGACATGCCATCGTCGCAGGCACGGCTGGTCTCGCACAGCGCCATGCCGCGCGCACGCAGTTCGAGCTTTGCCAGCGAGCCGGCAAGTGCCTCGATGGCACTCAGCGCCTTCGCCATAGCGGTGGCGTTCTCGCGAAGCTGCATTCGGGTCGCGGCGGTTGCCGCTGGATTTGAGATGCGTCGGCTGTGTGACATCGGGTGCCCCCTCTCTCCCGCGGAGACCGGTTCAATAGTCGCGGCCGGCTCAGGCCACTCTGACTGTTGAAGCGCCTTGAGAGGATCGAGGCGCGGCGGCCCAAAGGGCGCATCACGAAGCTGGTCAATCTCGCCGGGCATCCAAGGGGGTGGTGGCGGACGCTGTGACCAACTGGGGGCAGTGGGTGGCGCATGGACGGGCAAATCGCACTGGCGACACCCTCATCATCCACGCCCCGAAGCTGACGGTTGAGGAATGGATAGCCCAGACGGCCAAGGAGCGCGGGGAACCTGTCCATTGAACTGGGATCTAGGCCCCGCATGCGTTGATGCTGCGCAACGTTTGACACGAAAAGCTGGTTGGTTTTGTCAGGCGGACGCCGCTTCAAGGATGCCCGGTGATGATCTGGCGGCGAGAGCTTTACGCGAGCCCGAATGGCGACCGCTGGTTCCTAGTGCTTGACGACGAGAAGGGTCGTCCCTTCATTGTGCACGAGCCGAACCGAGCCTCCGGCGGTTCTCCGACCGAATTCGAGGTCGGATCCTTCCTCGTTGCTGGCGGCGGAGGCCCCGAGCATCAGGAACTCCTTCGTCTGATCGGGACACTGGCAGAGCATGAGGAAGCCGGGAACGATCTGTGGGTCTGAAGCACTCGCATTGGGAGCCGACGGGACGCGCCTGAGAAGGCAACAGCCGCCGCTCACAGTCGAGGAGTGGACGGCCGCTCTACACGCCGCGGGATGGCCTGCACTAAGCGGCTCTCGCGCGCCCGTGCGCATTGCTCCCAATTGAGCATGTGCGACCGCGCTCTCGCGCGGGCGTGCGTACTGGTCGCAGACGCGAAGGAAGTGGCCGTCAAGCGGCTAGAGCCTGCCCTTGAGGTTTGCGTGGCTGCGGGATCAGCAGGCTCTTGACCACTGTGTAAGGCCGAGGCCGGTTGATCACCTCATCCAGCCTGGACCACAGCGTCTTCGGCGAAAATGGCTTGGCGATAACCTCGTTGACGCCGAGCCGCACCGCCCGCTCAACGCGATCCTTGCGGGGCTGCGCCATCATTAGGATCATAGGGACAGTCGGACACGGCGAGGTGGAGTAGTCCCGCACCAGCCGGATGAACTCCTCACCTGAGAGGATAGCAAGATCCCAGTCCACAATGACGAGATCGGGCTTACTCTCAGTGAGGGCGCCGAGCGCCTCTGCTCCATCTGGCGCTTCCAGCATTCGCCGGATGCCCGTGCGCAGCAGCATGTCTCGCACAATGCGGCGGATGTAGAGGCTCTCATCCACCACAAGGACCGCGAGGTCCGGGAATACCGGGGCGCCAATCATCGGCGGCAGGGCGTGCTCGAATGGCCCAGTCCGTCTGTTCTCAGCTAGCTAGGCGCTGGCCTTGGCGCTTGGCCTTCTCGAAGGCTTGCAGATCAAGCGCAAGGGCTACGATCTGGGTGCTCTTCAGTCGCACCGGATCCATCGCGCTGCCGATCCCATGCTGCAGATAGACCTCCTGCACCTCAGGCGTGCGCATCGCTCCGCCCATCGTCCAGTTCGGGAACAGGCGCGCCTCGACATCGCGCACGTTGATGATCGTCGTGCCGCTGTGGCGGGTGTCCCTCGCGATGCGGTTGTAGGTCTCCGTTACTTTGGCTCGATCGCCCTCCAGGATCTGCACGAACCATGTCTTGTCAAAGATCAGGAAGCCCGTGATACCATCCCGGCCGTTATTGCGCTGAGAGGCTGAGACGATCTCTCGTAGGTTCGTCAGCATAGCCCGGTCGCCGCCCGGTACGGTGTTGCGGCTATAGTAGACGAGCTGATGGATCATTTGCGGCACGCCTTGTGTCAGGGGGGAGGGGCTGGAAAGGAGGGGAGCCGCTGCTGCACAGGGGAGCTGAGTGCTCTGCCTCGTCACCCCTGCAAGCTGCTCCCGATCCGCTAAGATTTCCTGAATTTCCGCATACAAGTTGCCCTGTGCCGGGCGCCCACTTCGAGGAAAGAGTTAACGCTTTCCGATTTAGGCTTCGCTGCAGGAGGATGCGATGTGACCCTCGTGGAGCTTGTCAGGCTGTTTGCCGAACCGCTCGATCTGGCTGTGCTGGTGACCGATTGTAATCTGGAACGGCCCGGACCGACGATCCTGTACGCCAACCCGGCTTTCGCGCGCATGAGTGGCTACGCTGTCTCAGAGGTTCTGGGCGCCTCGCCGCGCCTGCTGCAGGGGGCGGGCACGAACCGGCAGGCGGCACGTGCTGTCCTGCCTCGCGTGCGGGCTGAAGGACGCTTTCACGGTGTTCTGGAGAACTACCGCAGGGCGGGTGAGACGTATTTGTGCGAGATCGACGTGCGTCCGATCTGCGGCGCAGACGGGCAGCCGGCAGCCTTCATCGCGTTTGAACGCGAGGTGGTGCGGCGTCGCGGCCGACCCTCACAGGATGGCGCAGGTCGCTATCGGGCCATTGCGAATGTGGCTTTACCGCTGCCGCTCTGCGCCGAGCCCACCCTATTCGCCTAAGGTCTGTGGGCTGGGTTCTCTTTAGGCGAGGTGTCTGCCTCGATCAGGCAGCACGCATATGGGCGGCAGCTGCCGCTGCGGGAAAGTGCACGTCAGGTAGGCTTGCGAGAGCGGGCTTTGCGAACAGGTAGCCCTGGAACAGAGTGATGCCCGCGGCGCGCAGCGTTAGGAGTTCGGCTTCCGTCTCGATGCCTTCCGCGATCACCGACACGCCGAGGGCTCGCGCCATCGTTGTCACGCAGGCGATGATGGTCTGGCGTGCCGGCGATGTCCCGATGCCGCGGATCAGATCCATATCGATCTTGATGAAGTCCGGTTGAAAGCTCGCGAGCAGGTTGAGACCGGCGTAGCCCGCGCCGAAGTCGTCCAGCGCTGTCGAGAAGCCCTGTTTGCGGTACTCGGCAATGATGCGCTGGACATGAGCGACGTCCACCATGCGCTCGTTCTCGGTGAACTCAAACATGATTTGCCGATGCGCAAAGCCGACGCGACGTGCAGCGTCGAGTGTGGCGCGGATGCAGGCAGCTGGCTCGTAGACGGCATTGGGCATGAAGTTGATCGAGAGCCTGGTCTCAGCGCCAAGTGGGAACAGCGCTCCGGCAAGCTCGATCGCCTTGACGCGGCAAGCCTGGTCGAACTTGTAGCGGTTGGCCTCGTCAACCATGCCAAGGATGTGGCCTGCGCCTTGTCCGTCGATGCCCCGGACCAGTGCCTCGTAGCCCCAGACGGTATTCTCGGCGATGTCCACGATGGGGTGGAACGCCATGGTAAAGTCGAAGGGCAAGGCGTCGCCGCCCTTGCACCCAACACAACCAGCCCTGGTCATCGTGGCTTCCTCAGACCCTCCCCCGATGAGACGATCTCACGGCACTACTTTGCGCTTCGTGAAGATCACCCGTGCAGGGCAAGGGGCACTGGCTGATGCAGCCGCCGCTCACGGTCGAGGAGTGGACGGCACGCTATACGCCAACGGACGGACACCTGGATTGAACCGTTCCACAGGGTTCTCAAACGTTCCCCGGCCGCGCGTCCCGGAAGCCCGAGACCACTCTCTTGGAACAGATCTGGAACGTTCCATTAGGGCAAGCCCTATTGGAACAGCGCCAGCAGGTGCTGGCTCTGGGCTCATCATCCGGAGTGCGGAGGCGGCTTGTCCCTGAACGGGCCGATCACGCGCTCATACTCGGCCTCGGCCGGGCCGTAGCTCTTGCCCGCAAGGTCGTAGAGCATCCCGCGATCCCGAACGATGATCAGGGCACGCTGGGCACGAATGGCGCCGTACCCTTCAACCGCCTGCACCGCGAGCGTCACACTGGAGCGCTGGGCTGCCAGCATGATGGCTAGGAAGTCGTGCGTGAGCGGCAACTCGTCGCCTTCTAGTCGGTCGTGAGCCATGAGGATCCAGCGTGCCAGCCGCTCCTCGATGGTGTTGGCGGCGTTCGACATGGCCGTCTGGCTCACGGTCATCATCTGTATGTGAGCGTAGCGCAGCAGCAGGTCGTGCAAGGTAGGACTGCATTGGATCGCACCGCGCAGAGCTTTGACCCTGATCCGCAGCCAAGGGCCGCCGACCTGGACCAAGATCTCGTGAGGCGTCCGATCCGAGCCGAGCAGAGTGGCGGTGCTGACCATGCCCTCAAAGCCGAAGCAGCCCACCTCGATCCTGCGGCCCTCGCCTGTGACCATGAGGTTCGACGACAATCCGCCTTCTGGGAAGTAGGCGAACTCCAAGGGATCACCGATAGAAGCGAGGACATCGCCCTTGTGGACGTCCACCCGCTCGAACTGAGGCAGGAGCTGATCCAGCTCGCGGGGCGGCAACGCCTGCAGCAGGCGGTTGCGCGTCGTCGATACACTCATTTAGCACTCCAGCCCTTCTCGCCCGCAGGCAAGAGCTGAACCTGCCCGTATCCTGGAAGGAGCCTGCGGCTGGATGCAAGCCTGGCAGGGGCGAGGCGAGCGCCGCGGAGGACGCTCCCACAATGCCTAAGCCACCAGCGGCTTCACGGCTCAGGTCTGCCTGAGTGGAACAGCTTTGAACGTTCCGCTAGGGTACGCCCTCTCGGACGCGATGCTGATCCCCCTCAGTCCCAGCCTTCCTCGACCGGCACAGTGTCGCTGAACGGCACCGTCAGCACGGGTTGGCCGCTCTCGTCCATGATCTCGAACGAGCACACCATCCAGTCCCGGATCATTGTGAGACGCTCCCGCGCGATCGAGATCCGAGCCATGGACAAGGCGTGCTCGCGCGCCGCGTTCACGTCCGCGAACTCCTCACCCTCTGGGTCCACAGCGAGACCGGCAGGTCCGGGGCGATGCCGGACGTTGAAGAAGTAGAGGGGCATCTCAGGCTCCCTCGATCAGGCGGGCAAACTCGGCCTCGGGCAGGCCGTAGCCGTCGTCCGCTACTGCCTCTAGCGCATTGCGGTTCAGGATCGTGATGCGCCCGCGCCGGGCCCTGATCAGGCCGTGCCCCTCCAGCGACTGGATCGCCAGGGTCGTGCTGGAGCGCTGCGTGCCCAGCATCAGCGACAGGAACTCGTGCGTGAGGCGCATCTCATCCCCATCGAGCCGGTCCTGGCACATCAGCAGCCAGCGGGCGAGGCGCACGTCGATGTTGTAGGTCGCGTTCGCGAAGGCGGTCTGCGCCGTCTGGATGATCTGCACCTGGACCGAGCGCAGCAGCAGCTTGCGCAGGCTCGGGCTCTCGCTCACGGCCGCACAGAGCGCGTCCGTGTCGATGCTCAGCATCTCGCCCGCGCTCTGGATGAAGTGGTGGTGCGGCGTGCGGTCGGAGCCGAGCAGCACGGGCGAGGCGCCCACCAGCCCTTCACGGCCGATGATGCCGATCTCGACCCGTCCGCCTGAGCCTGCGGTCGTGATCGAGCTGAAGCCGACCTCGGGGAAGAACAGCTGCCGGATCGCTGTATTGGGTGCGATCAGCGTCTGCCGCAGCTCGGTCGTCACCCGCTCCAGGTGTGGGTGGAGCAGCGCGAAGTCGTCGGCCGAGAGCGCCTTCAGCAGGCGGTTGCGGACGCTGGAATGTTGAGGCTGAGACACGGCTCTGCTCCCAAGAGGGGCAAGAGCACACGCTGTCTCCCAAGCGCCTGCGCCCGGATCACCGGCAGGCGATAGCTTCAATGTACGGGCTGCGGCCGATCAGTTCAAGCGAGGACTTCCGTTGGTGTGGTAGCCCAAATTTCGCTCGGTGGGGTACCACACCGAGGTTCGGGGGCATCTTCCGCAGCTTTTCACTCAGGTTTATAGCAACGGTTACTGAGCCCCCCCTGCGATTGGAGGAGCAAACGGCTCAGGTAGCCGGAGCCTTGCATGAACCGGATGAGCCAGCAGCCCGTGGTCCTCCTGACCGAAGTCGATCCGCTGATCGGCGTGGACCTGAGTGACGCCCTGGAGAAGGCGGGCTACCGCGTGCTCGGGCCCGTCGACACGATGGCGGAGGCCTTGCGCCATCTGGAGCAGGACAAGCCCACCCTGGCGATCATCGACGTGCTGCTGAAGGACGGCTGCTGCACCGCCTTGGCTCGCGAGCTGCGCCAACGCGGCGTGCCCTTCCTCGTGCATTCAGATTTCCGGCAGGATCAGCGTCTGAACGGCGAGTTCCAGGGCGTGCCCTGGCTCAGCAAGCCGGCTTCGCCCGAGGATATGGTGGCGCTCTGTGGCGAGCTATCCTTGGCAGTCTCTGCGCCCGCGCCTGAGGTGCCGAGTTCCAAGCCCGCCGCGCCCATTCGGCTGGTCCATCGGACGACCGGCACCAGCAACCCGTTCGCACGCAAGCTGGAGGGCTTCGTGGCGCTGACCGACGCGGATCGGGCGCTGCTGGAGCAGATCAGTGCCAGCCCGCGCATCGTCCAGCCGCACACCGACCTCGTGCGCGAGGGCGACAAGCCTGATGGCGTGTTCCTGATCATGGGCGGCTTCGCCTGCCGGCATAAGCTCCGGGCCAGCGGCGCGCACCAGATCATGGCCTACCTGCTGCCGGGCGACCTCTGCGATCTCGACGTGGCGCTCCTCGACACGATGGATCACACACTTACCACGCTGTCAGTCTGCAGGGTGGTACACATCGCCCCCGAGACGGTCGCGCAGCTGATGGAGCACCCGCAGATTGCCCGGGCGCTGCGCATGAGCACGCTGGTGGACGAGGCGACCCTGCGCGAGTGGCTGGTCAACGTCGGCCGCCGCTCGGCGGACGAGCGGATCGCGCATCTGTTCTGCGAGCTTCTGCTGCGGTTGCAGGCGGTCGGGCTCGCGACCGAGAACAGCTACGAGTTGCCGCTGACGCAGGTGGACTTGGCTGACACCACGGGTCTGACGAACGTGCATGTGAACCGCACACTGCAGAGCCTGCGGCGACAGGGGCTAATCGAGCTGCAGGGTCGGCGCCTGACAATTCTGAACCCGCCGCGGCTGCGGGCGTTGGCTGAGTTCAAGCCCAACTACCTGCACCTGGGAGAGCGTGCCGCCGCATGAACTTCCGTCTTCAGCCCGTGCAGGTCGCGACCGGAAGCGCCGACGCCGAGAGCCAGCTCGTCTTCGTGGACGGCTTTCTCGTCGCGGTGCTGGTGCGCCTGTCGGACGAGCACGAGGAGGAGGCCGGGCTGTGGTTCCTGGAGGCTGGGTTCGGGCCGGTTGATCATTCGGACCCGCCCAAGTTCGCCGATCTCGACGAAGCACAGGCGTGGATTGCGGACCAGCTCTCATAGCCACCCTTGATGCGGCTCGGCAGGCTCCATAACGCCCAGTCGGCGAACCACGCCGCAGCCGAAGGACGCCTGCTAAGTTCCGCTGGAGCAAGCCCTATTGGAACGCTGTCTGCCTGAGGCGGCTCTCGCGGTGCGCACAATCCCTTCTGCAGCAGCCAGAACGGTGGGATATCACACCAAACAGCGCAGACGCTGTGGATCCCATGTTCGGCCTAACCTGGGCAAATGAGAGCGCCTCAGCAGCACCTTAGCCAGGATCTGCCATCAGCCGCTTCGCTGACGGCTGGGGCGCCACGTGCCTCCACCTGCAGGCACGACGAGACCCACTTGGCCCCAGCGTCCGACACCGACCTGATCCCGCTCATCCGCAAGCTGGAGAGTATCGCGCAGATCTCGGACGCGGAACGCCAAGCCATCCTCAGCTTGCCCGCCAACATCCGGCTGTGTGAGCCGCGTCAGGACATCGTCTGCGACAAGGACCAGCCGTCCCACTGCTGCCTCGTGCTCTCAGGCTGGGTCTGCCGCTACAAGCTCCTCACCGAGGGCAAGCGCCAGATCCTGTCGTTCCACATCCCCGGCGACCTGCCCGACCTGCAGAGCCTGCAGCTCGCGGTGATGGACCACAGCCTCGCCAACGTCACGGCCTGCCGGCTCGCCTTCATCCCCCACGAGAATATGCGCGAACTCGTGGTGCGCTTCCCCAACTTAGGTGCAGCCCTCTGGCGAGACACGCTTGTTGATGCGGCCATCTTCCGCGAGTGGATGACCGGCATCGGCCGCCGCACCGCGCAGGCCCGGATCGCGCATCTGTTCTGCGAAATGTACCTGAAGCTGCAGGCGGTGGGCCTGGCCCGCAGCTATCGCTGCGAGCTGCCGTTGACGCAGAGCGACATCGCCGACGCACTCGGGCTGACCAACGTGCACGTCAACCGCTCGCTGAAGGCTCTCAGAGGCCAGGAGCTGATCACAACGCGAGGTCGCGAGCTGGTGATCCATGACTGGCCGGGCCTGACCAAGGCCGCCGAGTTCGACCCGACCTACCTGCACCTGGGGCCGCGCGCCGCATGAGCCTGCATCTTCAGCCTGCCCGGGTGGACACCGGCAGCTCCGACGAGGAGTGCGAGCTGGTCTTCGCCGACAGCCGCCTGGTGGCGGTGCTGGTGCGCCTGTCGGAGGAGCACGGGGACGAGGCGGGGCTGTGGTTCCTGGAGGCCGGCTTCGGCCGGGTGGACCATCCGGATCCGCCCACCTTCGCCGATCTCGACGCGGCATTGGACTGGATCGCGCGACAGCGGACCCCGGCCTCCTAGCTGCCGCAGCCGAAGGGCTCCTGCACGGCCAGAGGGTGGAACCGGGCGGGCTCGACGCGGGTGACGATCCGCTTCCTGCTGCGGCAGAGCTTGCACCGCCCGAGCCTGCGCACGAGCGGCTCCGCTCGGGTCAGTGCCTCCGCCGCCTCACGCACACCCTCCACCGGCTCCTGCACGGCCGCAGCCAGGCACGGATCGCAGTAGGCGGACGGTGCGACCGCCCGCAGGTAAGTCGATACAAGCTCGGAAAGCGGCACCGGGCGGGCTGATCCAGCCTCTCTGTCAGGGCCCACCGTCTGAAGCGTGTAGCAGGGCATGGGGCTCCGGTGCTGCCGGCTCGGCGGCACGAGGCGCTGCCCTTGCCGGCCTGGGCTCAATCCTCGTCGTCATCCCTGTCCGTGACGGTGTCACTGAAGGGCACGGTGAGCACGGGCTGACCCGCCTCGTCCGTGATCTCGAACGAGCACACCATCCAGTCGCGCACTGTGTCGGTGCGGGTCCGCGCGATCGTGTCCCGCGCCACGTACAGGGCGTGCTCGCGCGCCGCGTTCACGTCGGCCAGCTCATCGCCCTCCTCATCGACGGCCAGACCCGCAGGTCCAGGGCGGTGCCGAAGATGGAAGAAGTAGCGCGGCATCAGGCCCCCTCGATCAGCCGGGCGTACTCGGCTTCGGGCAGGCCGTAGCCGTCATCGGCCACCGCCACCAGCGCCTCGCGATCGAGCACGGTGATGCGCCCGCGCCGGGCCCGGATCAGGCCACGACCCTCCAGTGCCTGCACGGACAAGGTGGTGCTACTGCGCTGCACACCCAGCATCATCGACAGGAACTCGTGGGTGAGGTGGAGTTCACCGTCGTCGAGCCGATCCTGGCACATCAGCAGCCAGCGGGCGAGACGCACATCGACCGTGTAGGTCGCGTTCACGAAGGCCGTTTGAGCGGTCTGGATCAGCTGCACCTGGATCGAGCGCAGCAGCAGCTTATGCAGGCTTGAACTCTGACCAACGGCCACGCACAGCACCTCTGTCTTGATGCTCAGCATCTCGCCCGCGCTCTGGATGAAGTGGTGGTGCGGCGTGCGGTCGGAGCCGAGCAGCACGGGCGAGGCGCCCACCAGCCCTTCACGGCCGATGATGCCGATCTCGACCTTGCCGCCAGAACAATTGGTCGTGATCGAGCCAAAGCCCACTTCGGGGAAGAACAGCTGTTTGATCTGTGCGTTGGGCGCAATCAACGTCTGGCGCAGCTCGGTCGCGAGCGGCTGCAGGTGTGGCTGCAGCAGGGCGAAATCGTCTGCCGAGAGCGCCTTCAGGAGGCGGTTGCGGACGCTGGAGTGTTCCGGCTGAGGCACGGCTCTGCTCCCCATTGAGGCAAGAGCACACGCTGTCTCCCAAGCGCCTGCGCCCGATGTTTGGCAGGCGATGCGGGCAGTGTCTGCGCCTGATGGGGATAATACAACCGGCCTTTCTGCTTGGTGTGATACCACACCATTGCAGAATTGTGGGGTATCACACCAAAACTCTTCCGCAGCTGACATTTCTGCCCGACTGCCGCTACATCTGCATGATCCTGTGTTTGTTTTGTCATAAGCTCGGCTGCGAGTGGCTCGATCAAAGCGGGAGCGCGGCATGGGTGCGGTAGATGGGCAGCCTGTAGTGCTGCTGACCGAGACGGATGCGCTGCTCGGGATGGACCTCAGCGAGGCTCTGGCGAGAGCCGGTTACCGCGTGGTCGGCCCGATCGCGGCCGCCGAAGAAGCCTTGGCGCAGATCGAGCGGGAGGCGCCCAGCCTGGCAGTAGTCGACACCGCGCTCAAGGACCGGCCCTGCACCGACCTGCTGCGCGAGCTGCGCCTGCGCGGTGTGCCCTGCCTCGTGCACACCGATGGCGAGCCGGGCACCCCGCTCAGCCACGAGGCGGGCGCTGTGCGCTGGCTCAGGAAGCCGGCCTGGCCGCAGGACGTGGTGGTCACCCTGGACGAGTTGCAGCGGTTGGAGACACGGCCATGAGAGATCTGCAGCCCGCGATCGCCGCCTCCTCCATCCGCTGGACTGACGAGGAGGCGGGCTCCCGCAACCCCCTGATCCGCAAGCTCGAACGGTTCGTGCCCCTGTCAGAGGATGACAGGGCTGCCCTGGAATGGGTCTGCAGCTCACCGCGCTCGGTCGAGCCGCACCTCGACCTTGCCCGCGAGGGCAGCGTGCCGGAGGACGCGATCGTGGTGCTCGGAGGCTTTGCCTGCCGCTACACGCTTCGCCAGAATGGCGCGCGGCAGATCCTCGCCTACCTGCTACCGGGTGACCTCTGCGACGCTGACCTGCCCAACCTCGGCCGGATGGATCATGCTATCGGCACTCTCTCGACCTGCATGGTGGTGCGCGTCCCGCGCGAGACGCTGGTCAGCCTCACCGAGCATCATCCGAACGTCGCGCGGGCTCTGCGGCTGGCTAAGCTCGCCGAGGAGGCGACCGCCCGGGCCTGGATCGTCAGCCTGGGCTGCCGCTCGGCCACGGAGCGCCTGACGCATCTCTTCTGCGAGCTGCGCACCCGCCTGGAAGCAGTCGGGCTGGTGCGGGAGGGCTGGCATCCTCTGCCGCTGACGCAGGTTGACCTGGCCGACACGCTGGGGCTGTCAAACGTGCACGTGAACCGGGTGCTGCAGAATTTGCGGCGGAAGGGGCTGATCTTGCTGAAGGGCCGCAGCTTGAAGCTGCTGGACCTGGAGGGGCTCAGGGCCGTCGCAGAGTTCAGCCCGCGCTACCTTCAGGCCGGGCCGCGTCAGAATGGGCAAGCCTTGCTCTGACCGATCGCGGCTCGCCTACTCCACCTGCTCGGCGGAGAAGCGCAGCTTGAGCCGGGTGCGGTGCTCCTCGTCGGAGACGAGCATCTGCCACTCAGCGCCATCCCGGAGGCCGCGGCCCGCATCGCGCAGCATCATGCCCGCGGTCTCGATAGCTGCCGCGCGCGCCTCGTCCAGCGAGGCGCACTCGGTGCCCTCGTCATCCGTGAGGAATTGACCATCGATGACGTTGAAGAAATAGCGAGCCATGAGGCGCTCCGCTTGAGCTTAGGCGGGAGCACGCGTCTCTCAGCCGCTGGCGCCCAGGATCTCGGCCAGCGATCGATGACCTATAGCCGGTTTCTCGCTCAGCGTCATGGAAACGCACTGCGCCGTTGCTGCCGGATTGCTGCGCCTGCATTGTCGATGCCAGTACGATCTTTGCTGGTACCGGGGCGGATGCTGTGCGCTCATAGCGCCTGCTCAGCGGGCTGGCTCGTCCGCACGCCGCTCAGCTTGAGGCGTTCAATCGTCGAGGGTGCGGAGCAGGGCCAAATGGGCCTGAGCAAGCCGGAGCGTCCGCCTGATCTCTCGTAGGATCTCCTCGGCAGCGCCACAGGCTTCCCCGCGGCCTGCAAGCCCGCTAATCAGGCCGATCTGCCGGTCCTGGCGCTGTTCAGCCTCACGGACAGCCCGGCTTGCGATCTGAACAGGGGTCTCGCTCATGGAAGCTGCCGCAGGTCCCAGAGACGCTGCTGGCGCTCGCGCATAAAGCGCAGTGCCTGCTCGAAGCTGGCGAGGGTTGTCTCAGCCGCTGCGGTGTCGTGTCTGCTGGATCTGAGATAGGCGATCAGCGCCCGTTGCAGATCGCAGCGGCGTGCGCCTTCGGAGACACACAGAGCGGCGAATGAGAGATCGGCGAGGGGCGAGTAGGCCACGGCTGACACTCCTCGGCCCGGCTCTGAGAGCTGATCTTAACACAGGTCAACATCCGGTCCTAATCCGACCGACACGACGGCAGCAAGCAGCGGAGGGACGCAGGCCCGCAGCCTAAGCTCGCCTGCTGCGATGAGCATAGTTGATCGCGGCTGGAAGCTCTTTTCACGCGTGATGCATGTTCTAAATTGTGTCCAATCAAGATGCGCATTCAACCTAGGTGAAAAGGCGATGCAGGACGACGCTCAACCCAGGAACGATCCTTCAGGAAAATCGTCTGATCTAGTCAGCCGCCCGCCGAACCCCCTGATCCGCAAGCTGGACAGTCTGGCGAGCCTGTCGGATGCCGACCGAGCCGTGCTGGAGAAGATCAGCGCCGACACCCGGTCCGTGCCGGCACAGACCGACCTGATCCGCGAAGGGGACGCGCCGAACGGTGTCTACCTGATCCTCGACGGCATGGCCTGCCGCTACAAGCGCCGATCCCGCGGCGCACGCCAGATCATGGCCTACCTCATCCCGGGTGACTTCTGCGACCTCGATGTCGCGATGCTAAAGGAGATGGATCACGCTATCGGCACGCTCTCGGCCTGCAAGGTCGTGCAGATCCCCCTCGACACCATCCAGGAACTGCTGCGCAGCCACCCCGCGATCACGCATGCCCTGCGGCTCGCTACCCTCGTGGACGAGGCGACCCTGCGCGAGTGGCTGGTCAATGTCGGGCGCCGTTCGGCCGAAGAGCGGATTGCGCATCTGCTGTGCGAGTTGCTGCTGCGGCTTCAGGCGGTCGGGTACGCGGACGCGGACGGCTACGCCTTCCCGCTGACGCAGGTCGATCTCGCCGACACCACCGGCCTGACCAGCGTTTATGTGAACCGGAGCCTGGGAAGCCTGCGCGAGCGCGGGCTGATCGATATCTCCGACCGACACTTGCGAATTCTCGATCTTCCACGGCTGCAGGCCCTCGCCGAGTTCAAGTCCAATTACTTGCACCTTGTCAGGAAAGCCGCCGCATGACGCTGCGTCTTCAGCCTGTAAAGGTCGCCACGGGCAGCGACGACCAGGAGAGCCAGCTCGTGTTCAAGGACGGCTTTCTGGTGGCTGTGCTGGTGAGCCTGGCGGACAGCCACGGCAGCGATGCGGGCAAGTAGCACCTGGAGGCGGGGTTCGGGCCCGTAGATGATCCCGATCCCCCTCTCTTCTCCGACTTGGACGAGGCGCAGGAGTGGATCATGACACAGCTGGCGCCGGGCACCAGCTAAGGAGCGAGAGCTGAGCCGAATTGGCCGCGGTCGAAGAGACCCGCTGCGTTCCATAATGTCCAGTAGGCGAATGGCTTTGCGAGCTATGGCCAGCGGTCGGCGCCTTCGAGGTTAAAGACACCTCTGTCTTTTGCCCTAAGATCCTGGGCAGTCTGCTGAGCGCATCAGGGGGCTCGCCCATTCGGCGGTGGCGCGAAACACCGAATGCCGGCGGCCCCTCCGAACGGGGGCGCGGCCGGCGCATAGAATTCCTTAGTCGAGCGGCGCGCCCGCGAGGCCGCACGGGGGCCGGCGAGACTGGCCCTCGGCTGGCGTGGCCCGCGCGGCGCGGACGAGCACTTCCGGAGACTGTCCGGAGGGGCAATTTTCGGTTCCATAAAGCGGCTTACGCAAAGGGAAGCGCGGGGATTATGCGAATTTGGCGCGGTCCCGCACAGCTCTGAGACGGGCTCTTCGGAAGGGCGTAGGCTGCGCCATGTCCGAGCTAGAGGAAAAGCGCGTCTATCTCGCCCAAGCCGACCGGCATATTGCCGAAGGCGAGACACGCATCGCCGATCAGGTCGCACTGATCGCGCGCCTGAAGAAGGACGGGCATGACCTGAACCTCGCCCGGGATTTCCTGCACGTGCTCGTAGGCACCCTGGCCCAGTGGAACGTGCATCGGCAGCTCATCCTCAACAGGATCGCGCAGCTCACGACGCCTGAGCCGTGAAGCGACCGTTTCCATAAACCCGCTTACGCGAAAGAAAACATGCAAGGCACGCGGTCACGAGCCCCTGTCAGCACTCGACACAGATCGGCTTCGCAGCCTTCACGCCTTCCTCAAGAAGGCGGCTCATCCTGTCCCCCCTGTTGTATCCTGGGTCGACCGGCAGACGGACCAGACTCTCACTTTCTTCGGCGCCGGACCTTAGGCGAGAGATCACAGCGACCTCGGCCGAGCGGGTCGGACGCAACTCTTCCCAACCTGCTCGACCCGCTTGTGAGCGTCTGAGAGCCGCAATGGGGTTTATGCCGGCCCCTTGTTCCCGAAAAGCTGGCGCGACAATGCGCTTTGGTACTGCTTGCGATCCCTTATTGAGAGAAAGCAAAGTCCCTGCAACGGGCTGGCGAGGAAGGGAGGCGTACTGACCCGATCCTTTGAAAAGGACTGAGCAGCCACTAATAAGAATAAGGGCGGCGCAGCCGACTGTGACGCGAGCCAGAAACATGGCAATTACACTGCTGGCCGTGCCACGCCTTAGCAATTAGCTTAGAGTTAATTTTCCCCGTCTCTGGAGGGGTTCTCCCGACTTGGTGCGAAGCCGTTCCCTTATCGTCGGAGAGGCTGCGCGGCGACCCTGCTTCAGCTCCATAATTCCCTTCACGCGAGGCGTCTGGCTCCATAAAGCTTAGCCAGCGAACGGACGTTGCGAGTGTTGGCTCCGTGGCTTCGCGCGGGCGTGCGTACTGGTCTCACATGCGAGCTGCCGATCCTGCCCCTTGGTCACTGGACGCGGCGTCAGTGCGTCTGCGAGGCCGCGATCTCCTTCACGATGTTGAGGCAGCGGTGCCGGGCCTCCGGATCGTCGATCTGAATGAACGCCTGCAGCAACTCGGTTGCTTCCACTAGGCTCACGTCGTAGCCCTGGACCTTCACGGCCGAGGGGTTCTGCCTGAGCAAGGCCGATGTGACGCCTAGCGCCTCAGCCAACTGATCCAACGTGTGTTGCGCGGCTTGAGGCAGCGGCAGAGCTTCGCATTCCTCAGCGTTGTTCCGGAACGCTTCAGCGTCTGTGGACCCGTCCCGGTCCGCCGTGTCAAAGTAGATCATATACATTCCCCATCGCGACATTCGATGGCCGCGCGTGTTCCAGCCTGGAATGCGGTGCAATATGCATTCCCAGCTTGTATATCGCCTGGCTCAGACATGCGGCCCGCGGAACAGGTCGCCTGATGCCTTCCTGCGGAACAGCGTGAGCCAGCGCCTGCGCCGATGCTCCGGCCGGTCGTGGATCATGTGGCAGCGTTGGCAGAAGGCGACGAGATTGCCGCCTGCGTTGTTGCCCGTGTCGTGATCGCGGTGGTCTGCCGAAATTATGCGACACAACGTTCGCACCTCGCCAAGGAGATGGGCCTCGGGCAGCGGCGCCGGAACCGGTAGGCACAACCGACGCTCATAAGAACTTGGGCCGCCACAAAGTCACGTAAGCCGCTTCTGGAAGGCTCTGAAACGTTCCGCAGGGGCCAGCCATATTGGAACGCTCCTGAGCCGAAGTGCCCCTCTCCGCTGATGCTCCCATCTCCAACTGGATTGTTCGCAACCGAACTCTAACGGAGCAGTTGTAACCTGCGTTAGCAATCCGGGTTGAAGGGCCGAAGGGGGTAGGGCAAGCCGGTCATGTTCATTGGCCATAGCTCAGGATCATCAGCGCTTTTGGCGCGGCAGGCTGCGCACCCTGTTCTGCGGGCTGTCGTGCGCGAACGAACCCTAGACCGGGACCAAAACCTCATCGAGCAGGGTGAGGCGCCTCAGGTGGCCCACATCCTCTTGTCCGGCTTCACCTGCCGGTATCGCACGCTGCTGAACGGCCGGCGGCAGATCACCGCCATCCTGGTGCCGGGCGACATGTGCGATCTTGAAGCCGTTTTGCGCGGCTGGGCGGACAGCGGGATCAAGGCTCTCACCCGCTGCGTCTTTGGGGAGATCCCCCTTGAACAGCTCGCCGATCCGCTGCGGCAGGAGCCTGACCTTGCGCGGGCGCTGCTCCATCAACTCCTGCATCACAAAGCCATCGACAGCGAGCGGTTGCTGAGCCTCGGCCAACGCTCCGCCCTACAGCACCTCGCCCACCTGTTCTGCGAGCTACAGGAGCGGCTGGAGACGGTCGGAGTGGCGGAGGAAGATGGATACAAGCTGCCCCTGACGCAGAGCGAGATTGCCGAGCTGACCGGCATGACGACCATTCACGTCAACCGCACGTTGCAGGCGCTGCGCGGCCAGAACCTCATCCGCTGGCAGAAGGGCCGGTTGAGCATACTGGACCGGCCGGCTCTGGAGCGGCTTGCGGAGTTCGATCCGGCGTACCTGCGGCATCTATGATCTCGCGGTATGGGCGAAGAGCGGATGGTTGCTCCTGCGCCGAGCGGTGGGGGTTAAGGTTCATCTGAGTGAAGGCATGCCGCCCTGAGAGGTGGCAGAAGCCCGCGTGAGTTCGAGGGGGCGCACGATCTGAGGTGCCGAATGCCGCTATTCTTCTTTCACCTGCTCACGGATGATGGGCTGGAACATGATGACATCGGGCTCGATCTTGAGAGCGTCGAGGTCGCCTACCTTGAAGCGATGAAGGCGATCCCCGGCGTAGTCTACGACTTCGGAGCACGAGGGCGGCGCCCGCTGCACTATGCGTTCGAGATCGTGGACGCAGAGGGAAGGCACGTGATGAAGGTCCCTTTCCAGGAGATCCTGGATCCGATCGAGCGACGGTACGGGCACGCTTAGGTAGATCGATCCTCGCACACCCGCGCCTACTGCTCCCGACTGTGCCATGTGAGACCGCTTCTCGGGCGCGGGCGTGCGTACTCCTCAGCCTTTGCCGGCGCCAGGTTGCCGCTGGGCGTGGTCGGCGCAGTGAGATGGAAGTGCTTGCGGCCGCCCGTGACGGCCTCCACCAGCAGGTCGACGGCATCCATAAGTGCCTACGCGTGAGATGATGCGGTACCGCACTCCTCCGAACATGGGCCGTGCCGACGCGTTCTCTAAGAACGGCAGGAGCTGAAACTTCCGTCGCTCCTGATCCGGCTTAGGGAGCATAGCCATGGCTGATAATGCTCAGGCTCAGGCAACGCCGGGACGAGGCTTCCAAGTTCGGCAGGTCACCAACATCCAAGCTTCATGGCAAGAGCAGCAACGAGGAGAGGAAGGGCTCTTCACCCTGCAGCTAATCCTCGACAACGGGGTCGAAGAGTACATCATCGAACCAGACGGAGAAGATTTGGAGCCGCTGCTGAAGCTATTTCAAATGAGCAAGCACACGACATTCGACATTGATCGGAAGGTGCTTATGTTCTCCAATCTGGGTGTCGAGTAAACCCATTGTCGCGGCAATAAACCGCTTTCCGCAGATCGAAGAACCCCGCTGGCCTTCGATAGGTTGAGGGCAGTGTAACCGCAAAAGTGAGTGGATGCGATGATCCCGCAGGCTGCTTCTGAGCCCAGGATATTGCTCGTCTTCATCGGTGCAGTGCTTGTGTTCGGCGGCATCATCTTCACGGCTCTCAAGGGAAACTGGGGAGGTCAGTTCAAATCCAGGAGCCGGACAGACAGTGCTTCAGGCCTGCGCCCCCGCGCCAATTGGCCTGGATTGGCCATGCTGGTGGGCGGGATAGGATGCCTTTTGGCTGCGGCCGCGGTGTGATGTTGAGGATCCGCTTGATGCTTCTCGTCTGGAGTTCTTGAACCAGGAGATCCTGACCAAGGAAAGTGCGGTTGGATCAGCCGCGATCCCGGCATTCTTGACCGAGTGAGCTGCTCCCGGCTCGGTCGAGGAAGTCGCGCCGCTCGGCGCCGACGAAGACGCGGTTGCGAGCCATCAATCCTTCCGCCTTGGGCCATCACGCTCGGCCTCATATCGCCGAACGAGCCACGCCAGCAGACCATCCTCGTCAGCCGCAAACCAGATCGCAGCCATGAACAGCGCGCCCAGGATGAGGGCGAGAGCTATGTCCGGCAGCCAACCCGAGGCGTACAAGCCGATGACGCCAAGGCCAATCAAGGCGGCCACTGCAACCGTCAGCCATTGCGCGAGACCGAACAGCGTCCAGTGGCGAGGGATCATAAAAACCCGCTCCCCGAGCGGTCCTTGAAGGCGTTGGCGCAACGGATGTAGCCCACCACCGTCCGTGGGTCGCGGTGGACATTCTGATCCATGACGCGGGCGAGATCCACCTTGAGACGGATCTTACCACCGCCGTCCGCATCAGACCCGCCTGGGCGCAGACAATCCGCTGTGTACCGTTAGACCAGGTGCCCGTCACCAGCCGGGATGTCGAAGTTCTTGAAGGCGTTCACTACGACGTCTCCGACTTGGCTCCCCATGACCAAGCCGGCTTCGGCCGAGTAGGCAAAATGAACGCCGGCATAGATCCGGCTCATCGCCTCCTCCTGGGCGGCCTGGTCGAAATTGTCGAAGTGGAGAACTACGTCCCGCACCGTCTCGCTGGTGGCCGAGAACGGGATCGGCCCGAAGAAGTCGGTCATCACCTTGGCGGCAAGCGCCCCGATCACCGAGTGGCCGGACGTGTACTCGGGGTGGTCCGGCGTGACTGGCAGGAGCGGCAGCCAGTCGGCGTCCGCCCGCGTGGCGCGGTTCCCGTCCTCGCCCGCCTCGTGGATCGCCGTGACCGGCCGCCACGCCTCGTAATGGTACTTCGTCTCCCAGCACGCCGTGATCGCGTCCGCGAGGCCGACGTTCAGCATAGTCAGGAGATAGGCGCTCTCCAGTGGCGAGCGTCCCTGCTCGGCGAGGATGTTGTCGGCGATGTCGCTCCACTGCCCGACGCGCGTGTAGCTGTCCTCGTCGTTCGACCACCACAGGGCACTCAGCGTCTGTTCCGGCGTCCGCACGCTCGAGTTCACCTCGCCCAGCAGCTTCACCTGCTTGAAGTCGGCTGCGTACTCGGCACTTGTGAGGTCAGGCGGCGGCCCTGGCCGGAACTGGTCCGCGCTCGCCAGTACGAAGGGCTTCACGTCCCCCCAGTCCGGCTGGATGGCGAGCGTGTAGTCCGGCGGGGTCGGCCGGTACTCGCCCGGCTCGTGCCCGGCTACCAACCCTAGGTGGGCGAGTTCTTCCGACCCATCGTGCGCGCGCGCAGCGATTACCGCCTCGGCGACGTTCGTGCCGAAGGCCACACCTCGCTCTTCCGCTCGTCCGTCGTGGATCTCGTCGAGCCTCGCCTCGTAGGCCCGGTCGAGGGCTTGTTTGTAGCTCGGGAAGAACTCCACCAGGATCTCGTGCGCTGCCGCGCTGACGGCCGCGTCCGCCGAGATCCCGGCCGGCGCCTTCAGGTTCACGAGAAAGCCAGGCTGGTTGTTGATGGCCTGCAGCACGTCGAACATGGCGATGCTCTCCATCGCGAGCGCCCGTGAGACATAGGGCGCATCCTCCGGAGGCTGTGTGATCGACGCGTGCCGAATGGCATCCAGAGCGGCCTGGTTCCAGTCGAGGACGACGTTGTCGAACTCAGGATCCGGGTCGGGTACATCGTGCCACCCGTCGGAGGGGGGCTGAGCCTGAGGCGCCTTCTGATGAAGCTCGCGCGAAGTGTCGTCCGAGTTCCGAGCCTGAGCCCAACGGTCTGATCTCATCCGGCGCATTCCTCTTTCCGCAGACACATGGCGGCAGGGTGGGCATCAGCGCAGTCGGGCAAGAGATCCGATCTACGCGGTGGCACGATCGAGGCTGGCTGAACGGTGCAGGGCGCGGATCCTGGCCGAAGGCAGGGCCTAGGAAAAGAAAAAAGTTACACTTCTGAGGACAAGTTCCATCATCTGTAAGCATATTTCGTATAAATGAAATCTTATACGCTTTTGTGTGACCTAGTTGCGCTCAATACGCTTGCCACCTATTCGTTGGTACGCAGAGCTACATTGCCCAAATTCAGGCATCAATTCTTTGGTCCGCTCTCTGGCGCAAGCGAAAGCCTGCCCATCATCTGCAACTGCTCACCGCATTCGATGGCGCTGCTCGGCGTCAGAAGGATCGAGAGCACAGCTCCGCTCACGAGCCGGACGTCGAGGATCGGACGAGCACCGTGATCGATCGCGCCAACTCTCCAGCTTGCGGCGGGCAGCCGACCATTCGAGATCTTCGAGCCTGGGGCCACAGACGAGCATCTCGGGTCGCACAGAACGCTCGCGGCTAGGAGGGCCTGACCCAGGATGGCTGCTTGGTTGGGACTGATCGGCAGGGCGATGTTTTTGCCGCCGGCGTGCACCTGGATCTGCACGCTGTTTGGAGGGCCGGCCTCAACGGAGAGTTCAACCGTTGGCATCATCCTCCCTCCTTCGAAGTCTCGGGGCTAAGCGTCAATCATCCTGATCCTCTGTCTGCAGGCGCATCGGTGTCCACTCCAATTCGCTGAATACCTCCGGTTCGACCGTCCGGTCCGGAGCAAAGCGGTGCGCGTGCTCAGCCTGGAGGGCCGGGAGTGCGAGCCGGCCACCGTCGCCAACGCGCGCCAGAATGGAGCCCGCGGAATCACCGTAAAATGCGTGCAATCACGAGGCGATGATCCCGTTCGAGCGGCTGCGCCCTGACGAGTATGTGCCGGATGTCGCGCTGCGCTGCCGGTGCACGGCTTGCGGCGGCCGGCGAATTGAGAGCTATCCCGACTGGTCGGGCGGCTGGCGCTGGAAGGCGCAGGGGCTTGGCCGAGCAGGCACCTGAGTGACTGGCGCGCGACCCTCTCGCAATCCAGGCGCGCAAGGTGCTGGCTGCGCTCACGGACGAGTTCGCCACGCCTAGCAAGATCGCCGTGCGCGCTGGGCTGCCAACGAAAGAGCGCGCCGAAGCGGCCGCGCGGATCTGCGAGGCGCTGGAGCGGCGCGGATTGGCGGAGCGGGGTGGGACGAAGGCGCTACCGAAGTGGCGGCGGGCTTGAGAGGTCCGGCTCTAGAACGAGCCCTAAAGCCTTGCCACGCCCCGTCGGTAGTCGGCGAGCGTCACCTGATCGATTGCCTTGTCACGAGATCTCTGTATTCGTTCTACCAAATCTAAATTGTGGGCGCATCGGCTTGCGAAGAAATGCCCGTCATCAGTCCAGGTCTGGCCGTACGGCATGGCTTCAACGTGCCCCTCCCACGGAAGCGTGTTGTGGTTGTCAAGCGGCCTGACCGGCCCGGCGGTTCGGCCGTCGCGGGTGCGGTAGTGGAGGCCGTCTTGCAACTTCATCAGCTATCCGTGAGCGACGAATAACCCCGCGAGCTGTGAGGCTGCGGAGCGAGTCGGTGCTCTGGGGCGGCTCCGCCGGGCGAACCGGGGGCAGTTGTGAACCAGCGGAGCCGTGCCGGAAGGCGCACCTCCAGCTCGATGATCCTGGCACTGCAATGCGGACGGCAAACTCACGCATGTGAAGCGCGGCAGGAAAAACCCCGCGGGCCAGAGGCTGCGGGGCAGGAGTTAACGGACGGTGAGAGGGGCCCCGCCGACATCGGATCGGGGGGATAGACCTAAGTCGACGGGCCCTGCCGGTTGTCGAAGCCGACCGCGGCACCCTCTGCCCTGCTGCTGGCCGCAGCCTTCGCAAAAGTGAAGTGCGAGGCGCACGAAAAGCGCGCCGCGGCGAACCGGATAGGCCCATCACCTCCCCAGCCATCCCTATGCCGACGAGGATGACACCAGTGCTGGGATCTTCATCAGTTCGCGGTGCAGCGCCGCCATCTCGAACTCACCGTACTGATCTGCAACCGTGCGGGTGCCGTGCCCCGTGATTGCATTCACGATGTCAGACGCCAGTCTGTATCGCCTCCCCAGCGTCTTCACGCGGTGCCGCCAGCTGTGGTTCGGCGCCAGCCGCTCATCGGTCAGGCCGAGGCCCCGCACCCAGCGCCCCAGCACCTTCGTGCCGTTGCCGCCCCGCTTGCCGAACTTGTCAGGTCGCAGATCCGCAAACAGCGGGCCGCTGGCTACACTTCGCGCGAACGTCAGGAAGCCGCTGTCGAGGAGAGCCTGATGCAGCGGCACGGCTCGCTCGGAACTCGCCGTCTTCAGCGGGCCAGCCTCAGGATCGAACTTCATGCACCAGATACCCTCGATCTGGCGCACATCCTCGCGCCGCAGCTGACACACCTCCGAGACCCGCGCACCTGAGTAGGCGCACAGCCAGGGCACCCAACGCAGGACAGGGTCCGCCTCGCCCAGCGCAGCTCGCAGGACGATAGCGGCCTCCTCGTCACTGAAGCCACGGATGGTTTCCGCGGCCTTCCGCTTCGCATTCATGCGGACCCGCTCAGCCGGATTGTTCGTCAGCCGGCGGTTGTCAGCGCCCCACTGCAGGATGGTGCGTACCGCAACGAGTTTGCCGTCGCTGATCGTCTTCGGCGACAGGCCTTCGGCGATCAGAGCCTCCTTCCAGCGGATGACATCGTCAGGCGTCAGCCGCGCCGCATCTTCATGGCCAAGGAAGGCCGCGAACTGCCCAATCACCCGCTTCCACTCGTAGAGGGTCTTCGGTGCAGGATGCTTCTCGGCTGCCCAGCCCTTCACCAGTTCCTCAAAGCTGACAGCCTTCTGCTCCTTGGACACCGCTAGGGACAGTGCTTGTGTGGTCGCCACCACCGGCACTCCGTCGAACTCGCCTTGAGCATACCGCGCGAGCGCGAGGCTCGCCCGCTGCACGGCAGCGGCCACAGCCTTCGCGAGCCTCTCTCGTCCGACCTCGTCAACGATGAGACCTCGGGTCCCCAGCAGCCGCTCAGCCGTCTGCACGCACCAAGCTTTCATCTCACGAGCGCTCTGGCGCTCCGGGTCGAAGGAGCCATGCAGGAAGTCAGCGAGCAGCGTTCGAGCATCGGCCGCTGGCAGAGCAGCCCAAAGCTTGCCGCCCAAATCTGTGCGCCAGAAGCTCTGCTCGCTCGGGTTCGCCTGGTGCTTCTGGAGCCACCAGTCGTGTACCTCGCGGGCGAGGCCATGCGCCTCGATCTCAGTCAGGCTGCGCGAGCCTTGCCGCAAGGCAGCCCAGCGGGCCTCCAGCTTCGCGAGTTCTTCGCTGAACCGCCTCTTGGCTTCCGCTGGGTCCTTCGTCCCGAGGCTGAGGGTCACCTCCTTCCGGCCAACAGCAGCGACGAGGTCGGCCGGCACACGCCTGCGGAGCCAGAAGACTTTGGTACGGGGATGCAGCTGAGGCCGGGACATCGGGAGGACCATGTGTGTAGCACCGCTGTGTAACACGCGGGCTCGTCTAACCACATGATCTGACTGAACTTCTTTGCGGATCAGCGCTTTAGGCGGCTGATGGTGCCCAGGAAAGGACTCGAACCTTCACCTCTTGCGAGACTGGTACCTGAAACCAGCGCGTCTACCAATTCCGCCACCTGGGCCCGTCGACCGCGTGCGGTCGGCGTTGGCGTTCGTTTAGGGGGCGGAGGCGGGATCGTCAATCCGGATTCCGCCCCGCTTCGCACGTTCAGGCGCTCGGCCACTCGCGGATGTCGACGAAGCGGCCGGCCACGGCCGCCGCTGCCGCCATGGCGGGGGAGACAAGGTGGGTGCGCCCGCGCGGGCCCTGGCGGCCCTCGAAATTGCGGTTCGAGGTCGAGGCGCAGCGCTCCTCGGGCCGCAGCTTGTCCGGGTTCATGCCGAGGCACATGGAGCAGCCGGGCTCGCGCCAGTCGAAGCCGGCCGATTTCAGGATGCGGTCGATCCCCTCGGCTTCCGCCTGCGCCTTCACCAGACCGGAGCCCGGCACGACCATCGCCGAGACGCCGGGATGGATGGTGCGCCCCTCCACGATCTTCGCCACGGTGCGCAGATCCTCGATCCGGCCGTTCGTGCACGAGCCGATGAAGACCCGGTCGAGGGTGATGTCGGTGATCTTCGTGCCGGGCGTGAGGCCCATATAGGCGAGCGCCTTCTCCTTGGACTGGCGCTTGTTCTCGTCCGCAATGCCCGACGGGTCGGGAACGCTGCCCTGCACAGAGACAACGTCCTCCGGGCTCGTGCCCCAGCTCACAAGAGGCGGCAGGTTGGCCGCATCGAGGCGCACCTCGCGGTCGAAATGGGCGCCTTCGTCGGTCAGGAGGCTCTCCCAGTAGCGGCGCGCCCGGTCGAAGGCCTCGCCCTTCGGCGCCTTCGGGCGGTCCTTGACGTAGGCGTAGGTGGTCTCGTCGGGCGCGACCATGCCGGCGCGCGCGCCGCCCTCGATCGACATGTTGCAGATCGTCATGCGGCCCTCCATCGAGAGGGCGCGGATCGCCTCGCCCGCATACTCGATGACGTGGCCGGTGCCGCCCGCAGTGCCGATCTCGCCGATGATCGCCAGGATGATGTCCTTGGCCGTCACCCCCGGCGGCAGCGTGCCGTCCACGGTGACGCGCATGTTCTTCGCCTTGCGCTGCAGGAGCGTCTGCGTGGCCAGAACGTGCTCGACCTCCGAGGTGCCGATGCCGTGGGCGAGCGCACCGAAGGCACCGTGCGTCGAGGTGTGGGAATCGCCGCAGACGATGGTCTGGCCGGGCAGGGTGAAGCCCTGCTCGGGGCCGATGATGTGGACGATGCCCTGGCGCCGGTCGAGGGCGTCGTAGAACTCGATGCCGAAGTCGCGCACGTTCTCGGCCAGCGCCTCGAGCTGCGTGCGGCTCTCGGGATCCTCGATGCCGAAGCGGCGATCCGAGGTCTGGACGTTGTGGTCGACCACCGCCAGCGTCTTCTCCGGGTGGCGCACCCGGCGCCCGGCGACGCGAAGCCCCTCGAAGGCCTGGGGGCTCGTCACCTCGTGCACGAGGTGGCGGTCGATGTAGAGGAGGCTGGTGCCGTCCGGCTCGACATCGACGACGTGGTCGTCCCAGATCTTGTCGTAGAGGGTGCGGGGGGCGCTCATGATACAGGTCGCGTCTGGTGTGGATCTCGTCCGGTTGCCGGATCGGACCCCTTTAGTAGTGTCGCCGAGCCCGTTTCGGAAGTGGCGGATGGCGGCTCGGCGCAGATGGCTGCCCGGATGAACCCGCATGGTGCCGGAAACCGGCCCGCGCAGCCCGCTTCTGCCGCCTGACGGGCCGCCGCGCGGCCGCTATAAGGGCGGCCTCCTGTCCGCACCGTGCGGATCCGCTCCCGGGACCTGAGACGTTGCGCCCCGACCTCCTCCTCCTCCGCCCGATGCAGCCCCTCGTCATGGAGGCCCTGGAGCGGGCCTTCACCCTGCACCACCTCGACGCGGCCGCAGAGCCCGCGGCCCTCCTCGCCGAGGTCGGGCCGCGGATCCGCGGCATGGCGGTCAACGCCCACGCGCCGATCGATGCGGACCTGCTCGCCCGCCTGCCGAACCTCGAGATCGTCGCAAGCTTCGGCGTCGGCTACGACACGATCGACGTGGGCGAGGCGCGCCGCCGCGGCGTCGTCGTGACCAACACGCCGGACGTCCTCTCGGACGAGGTGGCCGATTTGGCGCTCGGCCTCCTCCTCGCAACGCTCCGCCAGATCCCGCAGGCCGACCGCTACCTGCGGGCCGGGCGCTGGCCGGACAAATCCTTCCCGCTCACCGCGACCCTGCGCGACCGCACGGTCGGCATCCTCGGCCTCGGCCGCATCGGCCGCGCCATCGCCCGCCGGCTCGAGGGCTTCGGCGTTGCCATCGCCTATCACGGGCGCTCCCGGCAGGCGGTGCCGTACGCCTACCACGCCTCGCTCCTCGATCTGGCCCGCGCCGCCGACGTGCTGATGATCGTGGCGCCGGGCGGCCCGGAGACGCGGGGCGTCGTGAACGCCGAGGTTCTGGAGGCGCTCGGCGCGCAGGGCATCGTGTTGAACGTCGCCCGCGGCAGCCTGATCGACGAGGCCGCCCTGATCGCGGCCCTGCAGGCCGGCACGATCCTGGGCGCCGGCCTCGACGTCTTCGCCGACGAGCCGCACGTGCCGCCCGAACTGATGGCGATGGACCACGTGGTGCTGCTGCCGCATGTCGGCTCGGGCTCGGTGCACACCCGGGCGGCGATGGGGCAGCTGATCGTGGACAATCTCACCGCGTGGTTCTCCGGCAAGGGTCCTCTCACGCCGGTGCCGGAGACGCCCTGGAGCGGACGCCCGTGAGGCGCGTGCTCGCCGCCCTCCTGCTCGCGGGCTGGCCCGCCGGGCTGCAGGCGCAGGAGGCGCCCCCTCCCCCCTTCGTCGCCAGCCTGCCGGACGCGGCGACCGGCGTGCCGGGCACCTGGGACCTCTCCCGCGACGGAAGCACGCGGCGCTGCGTGATGACGCTGACCGCCGAGAGCGGCGAGGCCGGACGGCGCCTCTTCTTCCCGGCGGGCTGCCGCAAGGCGCTGCCGGTCCTGAACGGTATCGCCGGCTGGCTCTTCACGGACGGGGCGATGCGCCTCGTCGACCGCAATCTGCGGCCCGTCCTGATGTTCGCCCGGCGCCCGGACCAGCGGAGCCTGCTGGCCTCCTCGGAGGGCGGCGAGACCTACAGCCTCGTGCCGCTGCAGATCCAGGCGATGCGGCCGCCCGAGCCCCCCTCGGCGGAGCCGGCCGAGACGGCGCCCTCCGCCGCAGGCGGCACCGCAGCCGCGCCGCCGCAGGAACCCGGACCGGCACCGGGCGTCTACGCCCTCGACCGGTACCGCGACCAGGATGTCTGCCGTCTCTCCCTCGCGCCGGGCGACGGTTCGGCGGCCCCGGTGCACATCCTGGACGGCTGCCGCGACAGCGGGCTGGCGATCTTCGACCCGGTGACGTGGCGCTACGCCTCGGGACGCCTGACGCTGGTGGCCAGGCGCGGCCACGTCGTGAACCTCGTGCCGATCGGCGAGGACAAGTGGCGCCGCGACCCCGAGACGGGGACGACCTTCCAGCTGCGGAAGATCGAGGGCCCCTGAGGGAGCCCGCTCGCCCCGAACGCCCGGATCCCTAGACCTGCGGCCTCTGGGCCGGCAGCATCCGCTCGTGCAGGCCGTCGCGACGGATGGCGACGTGCCAGGCCGTCGCCAGCACGTGGAGCACCACGAGGGCGTAGACCGCCCATTGCCCGACGAGGTGGATCTGCTTGAAGACCGGCTGCAGCGCCTCGTTCTTGGCGAGGCCCGGCACCGTGAAGAGCCAGAAATACGGCGTGTCCCGCCCCGCGAGCGCGCTCAGCAGGTAGCCGCTCAGCGGCATGACCAGGAAGATCGCGTAGAGGAGCCAGTGGTTGACGCGCCCGAGCAGAGTCAGGGCGGCGGGCGTGCCCGGATGCGGGGGTGCGGGGTGGATCATCCGCCAGACGATGCGGGCGACCACGACGGCGAGGATCGTCAGACCGACCGACTTGTGCAGCACGAACATGGTGCCCTTGGCCGGCGCCTCGCGGGCGAGGCTCTCGGCGATCCAGGCGAGCGGCAGAACCGCGAGGACCAGGGCGGCGGTCACCCAGTGCAGCGCCTGCTGCGTCGCAGTGTAGCGCAGGCGCGCCGGTCGCGCGGTGTCGGCCATCCTGTTCCCCCCTCCTGTTCCCCCTTCCCCGCCCGCGGAACGGCTCAGATCGCCGCGGCGGGGTCGCCCCCGAGCGGGTTGCCGTCATCCTCGTTGCGGGCGTCGCGCGTGCTGCGGCGGGGACGGCGCTCGAGGAACGAGCGGCCGAGCGCGCGCAGCGGCGCCGAGAGCCGGCGCAGATCCTCGGCGCGCTCCATCACGCGCTCGCCGTTGCGGATCTCGCGGTCGAGCCGGGCCATGGTGCGGGCGAGCGACGGGTCGTCGTCGTCGAGCCAGGTCTCGACCACGCGGGAGAAGGCGATCACCGTGCCCTGCAGCTTGAGGCGCCCGAGGGGGCCTTCCGTGTCGATGCCCGCAGCCGCCAGCATGTAGCGGTGCGAGTTGAGGGCGACGCCGTTGAGCGCGATCATCGCGAGCGGGTCGCCGCGGAGCGCGTACGAGATCCGGCGAAGGGCCGGCTTGTAGGGGGTCATGGCGTCGAGACGGCGCATCAGCACGTCGAACAGGCGCTCGCGCGCGGGCTCGTCCGCGAGGTCGGAGGTGTCGCCCTCCAGCACCGTCCGGTCGATCAGGCGGGAGAGGCCGCCGAGCACGGCGCCCTTGGAGGGGAAGAGATCGCGCATCTCGGCGAGACTGAGATCCGCCTCCCGGGCGATGTCGCCGAGTTCGATGTCGTTCCAGGGCTGCTCGGCAGCCAGCCGCATCAGAGCCTGGACGGCGGCCTCGCGGGGCGGGAGCTTCGGCGCCTCGGCTTCCGGCCCGGCAGCCTTCGCCGCCCTCGTGCTCCTGCCCTTCGGGCTTCCGGACTTCTCCATCGCGTCCCGCTCCTCGTCGGCCTCGCCCTCTATGTAAGCGCCGTTTCCCGATGGGGACCCCGGAGGAGGAAGAAAAAACGCCGCGGGGCGGCCCGCTCAGCCGGCGAGTTCGCCGGCCCGGCTCTTCGCCGCGGCGACCGCCTCCCGCAGGAGCGCGGGCATCCCGTCGGCGCGCATCAGCACCTCGAGGGCCGCCGCGGTGGTGCCGCCGGGGGAGGTCACGTTGCGCCGCAGCTCGGCCGCCTCGGTCGCCTCCGCATCGAGGAGGGCGCCCGAGCCCGAGACCGTGGCCCGGGCGAGCCGGCCCGCGATCCCGGGCGGCAGGCCCGCTGCGATGCCGGCTTCCGCCAGCGCCTCGGCCAGCAGGAAGACGTAGGCGGGGCCGGAGCCGGAGACGGCCGTCACCGCGTCGATCAGCCCCTCGTCGTCGAGCCACTCGACGAGGCCGGCGGCCCGCAGCAGGGCGTCGGCGCATTCCTGTTGGCGGGGCGTCACTTCCGGGCTCGCGGCGGCGCCGGTCGCCCCCCGCCCGATGCTGGCCGGCAGGTTCGGCATGGCGCGCACGACCGCGCGGGCGCCCGGCAGCCGTGCCTTCAGGTCGGCGATGGTCTTGCCGGCGAGGATCGAGACGACGAGCGTGTCCGGACCGACGAGGGGCCCCAGCGCGGGAGCCGCGGCCGCGAGGCCCTGCGGCTTGACCGCGAGGACGAGCGCCTCCTGCACCTGCGGCTCGGCCGGGTTGAGGGCGAGGCCGCGGGCGGCGCAGAGAGCGGCGAGTTCGGGCGAGGGTGCGGGCTCGACGACCGTGGTGCGCCGGGGATCCAGTCCGCCGGCGAGCCACCCCGCCAGCATGGCGCCCCCCATCTTGCCCGCTCCCACGAGGGTCAGGGAGGCGGGCAGGCTTGCGACCGTGTCGGGCATGGCCGAGCGACTCTACGCTTCGCCCTCGGTCTCGAACAGCACCGCGTCGAGGGCTTCCCGCGCCGGCTTGCCGGCCCAGAGCACGAACTGGAAGGCCTGGAAGTAGCGCTCGCAGGCCTCGACGGCCGATTTCAGCATCATGCCGCATTGCGGATGCGTCGGCGCGACGCCGCCGGCGAGCAGGAGCGCGTGGCGGAACATCACCACGTTGTCCGTCGACCACAGGTCGAAATGGCCGATCCAGAGCTGCTCGTTGACGAGGGAGACGAGCTTCAGCACCTCGTTGCGCCGCCGCTCCGGGACCTTGAGGTCGAAGGCGCAGGCGACGTGCAGGGCCTCCATGTCCTCGATCCAGGTGAAGGCCACGTGGTATTCCGTCCAGCGGCCCGAGACGGTGACCGACATCTCGTCCGTCTCGGCCCGGTCGAAGATCCAGTCGCGCAGGGAAGCGAGGCGCTCCACCACGTCGAGCGGGTGCTCGAGCCGGTCGTGATCTTCGGTGTCGACGTGGAGCTGGGTCATGGCGATCCGGGCTGCCGGCCCGCAGGGGCCGCAGCGACAGGGTGAGGACAAGAAACCGGAGCGACCAAGCGCGCCGCGACAAGGTGAGAGCCGAACGGACAAGGTTCAGCGCAGGGCGGCGAAAGCTTAGGCGTTCATGGTCTTCGGCGAATCAGGCGAATCAGTGCGTCCCTGACTATAGACCGCGCCGGACTCGCGTTTCAAAGCGGGCATCGCGGCCGGTGAACAGGAAAGGGCCTATCCACCGCTGCTTCCTGTGCACAAGCGCTCGCCGGTGGACAGGTTCTCGGGGCGCTCTTGCCGGCATCCTTGCCGGAGCCGCGAGGCCCCTGCGTCAGACTGACTCGGTGGTGCCCGCGCCCACCTCGGGGCCGAGCTTGGCCTCGAGCGCGGCCACGCGCGCGGCGAGCCCGTCATTCTGGGCGCGCAGGGTCGTGACGAGGTCGCGCAGCACGTCGACCTCCTCGCGCGAGGCGATGTCCATGTCGCGGATCAGCCGCTCGAACTGCGCCTTGACGACGCTCTCCGCCTCGCGGCGCACGCCCTGCGCGGCGCCGGCCGCGTCGGTCATGAGGCGGGCGAAATCGTCGAACAGGCGGTTGGGGGTCTGCATCGTCCGTCTCCCGGGATCGAGCGATGCCACAGCGCGGCACGCGCCCGTTGGCTGCGCGGATGGTCCGGCGCCGAAGCATTTCGCCGCCGCGTCGGGACATAGGAATCCGCGGACTCGGCGGCAATCGGGCACCGGCCCGCGGCGGCGCTTTCCACAGCGGGCGCAGCACCCGGGCGGCCGCGGGAAACAGCCGGTTACAATTTTGGGACCCGGACCCCGTTCCGAATGCTCGAACCGGCAAGGCATAAAGGCCGCCGAGACTGGCTAGCCGAACCGGCCGATGACGACGAATCCGACACCCCACATCCTCCTCGTCGAGGACGACCGCGAGATCAGCGCCCTCGTCGCCCGCTACCTGCGCGCCAACGAGTGCCGCGTCAGCCTCGCCGGCGACGGCCGCGAGATGGACCGCGTCCTGTCCGACGCGCGGGTCGACCTCATCGTCCTCGACCTGATGCTGCCCGGCGAGGACGGCCTCAGCCTCTGCCGGCGCTTGCGGCGCGCCTCGTCGATCCCGATCCTGATGCTGACGGCGAAATCGGAGGAGATCGACCGGATCGTCGGGCTGGAGCTCGGCGCCGACGACTACCTCGCCAAGCCCTTCAACCCGCGCGAACTCCTCGCCCGCATCCGCGCGGTCCTGCGGCGGGGCGTCTCCACCGAGGCCGCGGGCGACGACGGGGCGCGCCGCCTCCATTTCGCCGGCTGGACCCTCGACGTCTCGCTCCGCCAGGTGCTGAGCCCGGAGGGCGCGCGCATCGCCATCACGGGGGCCGAGTTCGACCTCCTCCACGCCCTCTGCCTGAGGCCGGGCCGGGTGCTCTCCCGCGACCAGCTCCTCGACCTGACGCAGGGGCGCGCCGCCGGCCCGTTCGAGCGCAGCATCGACGTGCTGATCAGCCGGATCCGCCAGAAGATCGAGCAGGATTCGCGCAATCCCGAGATCATCCGTACCATCCGGTCCGGGGGCTACCTGTTCACCCCGGAGGTGACCCGGTCATGACCGCACCGGCCCGGCTGACGCGCCTGATGGCGCGCCTGCGCCCGCGCAGCGTCGCGGGGCAGATCGCCCTCCTCGTCGTCGCGGCGATCGCCGTCGCGCATGTGGTCGCCACCCTCGCCTTCGTCCTGCTGCGCGAGCCCTGGCGGCCAGACGACCATCCCGGCGTGGCGGCCAACCGCCTCGCCACCGTCGCCCGCCTTCTCGACGCGGCCGAGCCGGGCGAGCGCGACGCGCTGCTGCGCAACGCCGCCCGCTCCCTGCCGAACCTCCGGATCGCGCCCTGGGACGGGAATGCGCCGGCCGCGGGCGCCGAGGATCTCGACGATCACCCGATCGTCGGGCGGCTGCGCGACGGGTTCGGCCGCCCCCTCGCCGTCGTCGATCTGGCACCGAAGGAGGCGCGGCGCGACGCGCTGCGGCTCGGCCTCGTCACGCCCTCGGGCGCCGTCTTCCTGGCGAGCCTGCCGGACGAGGCGCTGCGCTCGCCGCGCCAGGGCGCCATCATCTTCACCGTGGTCTTCCTCGGGCTCACCCTCGCCCTCCTCTGCGTCTGGGCGGCCCGGGCGCTGACGGCGCCGCTCGCGCGGCTCGCCGTCGCGGCGGAGGCCTTCGGCGCCCGCACCGACATCGTCGCGCTGCCCCGCCGGGGGCCGGAGGAGGTGCTGGCCGTCTCCCGCGCCCTGGAGCGGATGCGCGAGCGCGTCCGCCGCCTGATCGACGACCGCACCCAGATGCTGGCCGCGATCAGCCACGACCTGCGCACGCCGATCACCCGCCTGCGGCTGCGGGCGGAGTTCATTGAGGACGAGCACGCCCGGACGATGACGCTGCGCGACCTCGACCAGATGAACGGCCTCGTCGAGGCCGCCCTCTCCTACGTCCGCGACGGGCAGGGCGGCGAGGCCGGCCAGATGGTGCTCATCGACCTCGCCTCCGTGGTCCAGACGGTCTGCGACGGGTTCAGCGACATCGGCGCCGACGTCCGGGTCGAGAATCCCCGCCACGTCCTCGTGCGCGGCCGACCCGACGAATTGCAGCGGGCGCTGACGAACCTCGTCGAGAACGCGGTGAAGTACGGCGGCTCGGCCGTGCTGCGGATGGACAGCGGACCCCGCGGCGCCTCGGTCGAGGTCTGCGACGAGGGACCCGGCATCCCGGAGGCGGAGCGCGAGGCCATGCTCCAGCCCTTCGTGCGGGGCGACCGGGCGCGCAATCTCAACGAGGCGAGCGGCTTCGGCCTCGGCCTCTCCATCGTCCTCGCCATCGCCGAGGCGCATCGGGGCCGCCTCAGCCTCGCCAACCGGCCCGAGGGCGGCCTCTGCGCGCGGTTGGAGCTTCCCGCCGGGGCGCAGGGTGTGCCGGCCGCCCCGCCCGCCGCCCCGCCCCTCGCGGCCGAGTGAATCCGGGCCGGGCTTCGCACCGGGCCGTGCAATCCTGTTTCCCCTCGTGTCCCCCCGCCGAGGGCGACACGCCGCGAAACCGATCTGCGCCGCAAGACGCATGAGTTGCAGACTTCGCAGGGCCGGAGGTCCGGGGGCTCCGCCGGCGGCCTCGGCAGCGGCGGCGCGCAAGGCTCCGCCCTGCCCACCGATTTCCAGGCCTGAGCGGGCCGGAGATCCTCAGAGCTCCCTTCAGAACTCCATGTCGAGTTCCTCGATCTCCTCGGGCTCGTTCAGGGCGGCCTCGGTCCACTCGACCATGAGGGGCCAGGACAGGATGGTGTCGCGATAGGCGTTGACGCGAGGGGGCAACGCCACGTCGTAGGTCCGGAAGCGCGTGCAGACCGGCGCGTACATGGCGTCGGCGAGCGTGGGCGCCTCGCCGAAGAGGTAGGGACCCTCGTACTGGGTGAGGCACTCGTCGAAGATCGCCACTACCCGCTCGATGTCGCCCCGGGCGCCGTTGAAGATCTTGAAGTTCGGATGGTGCGCCTTGAGGTTCATCGGCAGCGCCGAGCGCAGGTTGATGAACCCGCCATGCATCTCGCCGGCGATGGAGAGGCAATGGGCGCGGGCGGCCACGTCCTTCGGCAGGAAGCCGGCATCCGGGTAGAGCTCGGTGAGGTACTGCGCGATGGCGAGCGTGTCCCACACCGCCACGCGGCCGTGGGACAGGCGCGGCACGAGGAAGGAGGGCGAGAGGTGCAGGAGCTCCGCCCGCGTCGAGGCGTCGGACCCCGACAGGACCTCGGTCTCGAAATCGAGGCCGGCCATGCGACAGACCAGCCAGCCGCGCAACGACCAGGACGAGTAGTTCCGGCTTGAGATCGTCAGCGTCGCCGCGCCCATCGTGTTTCCCCCTCGGAGGTATTTTTCCCTCGGGCGAACCGAATCAAGACTCGTGCCGCGCTCACGCCCGGCTCCGGATGCCCTTCGAGGGGCGGCGCGATCCGCGCGGGCCGGCCGGCTGGCATATCTCATGCAAACGCTTCGCGGTGATGCAGCGGAACAACAGCCTGCGGCTTCGTACTTTTTGCCGGTTGCGGCCAATCTGCGCCCGGCTAATCCTTAGCGCGCAATGAACATGCAGCGCACAGTGGCGTGGCTGCCCTCCTCCACGGCCGTGACGTCCCTCTCCGAGGGACGATCACGCATGAGAGCCCGCCCCATGCTGTACGATGCGTTCGAGGTGCAGGCCGACCTCGCGGAACAGACCCGCGCCTGGGGCCGCGTGCTGCACGATGCGGTCTCGCCCTGGACCCGGGCCGGCCACCGCGAGCCGGCGACGTGGTGGGCGGCCGGTGCCCGCATGATGATGCGCGCCGGCCTGACCTTCGCGCGGCCCGCCTTCGGAATCTCCGGTGTCCGGGTCGGCAACCGGGACGTTCCGGTGATCGAGGAGCCGGTCGCGGCCACGCCCTTCGGCACGCTGCTGCGCTTCCGCAAGGACATCGACGCGCCCCAGCCGAAGGTGCTGGTGGTGGCCCCGCTCTCCGGCCACTTCGCGACCCTCCTCAGGGGCACCGTGCGCACCCTGCTGCCGGACCACGACGTCTACATCACGGACTGGCACAACGCCCGGGACGTGCCCGTCTCGGCCGGCCGCTTCGGCTTCGACGATTACGTGGACCACCTCGTCCAGTTCCTGGAGACGATGGGCGAGGGTTCGCACATCGTGGCCGTCTGCCAGCCCGCGGTGCAGGCGCTCGCCGCCGCCGCCGTGATGGCACAGGCCAAGAACGCGGCCGCGCCCCGCTCGATGACCCTGATGGCCGGCCCGGTCGATTGCCGGATCAGCCCCACGGCCGTGAACCAGCTCGCCATCTCGAAGCCGATCGACTGGTTCGAGAAGAACCTGATCTCGACCGTGCCGCGCCGCCACAAGGGCGCGGGCCGCCGGGTCTATCCCGGCTTCGTGCAGGTCTCGGCCTTCGTGTCGATGAACGCCAAGCGCCACATGCAGGGCCACGCGGACCTGTTCTGGCACCTCGCCAACGGCGAGGCCGACAAGGCGCAGGCGATCGAGACCTTCTACGACGAGTATTTCGCGGTGCTCGACCTCGCGGCCGAATTCTACCTCGAGACCGTGCAGATGGTCTTCCAGGACTACACCCTCGCCAAGAACGAGCTCACCTACCGGGGCACGCCGATCGACATGCGCGCCATCCGGCGCACGGCGCTGATGACGGTCGAGGGCGAGCGCGACGATATCTGCGCGGTCGGCCAGACCATGGCCGCCCACGACCTCTGCACCGGCCTCGCGCCCCACATGAAGAGCCATCACCTCCAGGCCGGCGTCGGCCATTACGGGGTCTTCTCGGGCCGGAAATGGGAGGCCCAGACCTACCCGCTGGTGCGCAACTTCATCCAGTCGCACAGCTGAGCGGGCCTCTGTGGCAGCGCTGCCGCGCCGGCCGGGCAGCGCGCCGCCATCCGCACCGGACGCCGCCTGCCCGGTTGGAAGTCGCGGACGCTTCGTGTATGGGATCGGGTCAGGTGTGAATTTACGCGCCGATTCGAGTCCGTTCGATCGACGTCCCTCCCGGGTGCCACCCGGGACAGGGGCGTTTGTCGGTTTCTCAGCGAGACCGGAACCTCGACGTCGGCGCCGCCCGAAAACAGATGCTCTAGAGGATCAAGACCGTTGCAGGTACTCGTTCGCGACAACAACGTCGATCAGGCGCTCCGCGTTCTCAAGAAGAAGATGCAGCGTGAAGGCATCTTCCGCGAGATGAAGCAGCGCAAGGCCTACGAGAAGCCCTCCGTGCGCAAGGCACGGGAGAAGGCCGAGGCCGTCCGCCGCGCGCGCAAGCAGGCGCGCAAGACCGCGATCCGCGAGGGCCTGATCGCGGCCCCGAAGCCGAAGCCCCGCTTCGGTGCCGGCGGCCCGCGCCGCCCGGGTCTGCCCTCCACGAGCGCCGCTCCGCAGCAGCAGAGCCCGGGCGCCGCGACCGCCTGATCTCCGGCCCGGGCCGTCACGGCGGCCCGACCGGACCCATCTCCCGAACCCATCTCCCGACGAGGCCCGGCCGCCCTGCGGCGCGGGCCTTTTCGTTGGGCCGCCCGCCGTCCGGTCAGGCCGCCCGTGCGGCGTCGGTCGCCCGCTCGGCCTGGACCAGCACGTCGAGGGCCCGCCACGGCTTCTGCATGAACACGGCGCCGGACGGCAGGCGGGCGTTGCGGCCCTCGTCGTAGCCCGAGGTGACGATGACGCGGACCTCCGGCCAGCGGCTCTCGACCGTGCGGGCGAGCGAGATCCCGTCCATGCGGCCCGGCAGGCGCACGTCGGCGAAGAGCAGGGCGACGGTGAGGTCCGACCGCTCCAGCACGGAGATCGCCGCCTCCGCGCTCTCGCAGGCGATGACGTCGAGATCGGTCTCCTCCAGGACGGCGGCGGCGAGATCGCGCACGGCCGTATCGTCCTCCACCACGAGGGCGACGGGGCATGGGGGCAGAGCTTGGCCCATGAAGCCTCCTCTTCTCAGGTTGTTGTGATGCCTCGGGACACGCGCAGGCCACGACTGGGCTGCTGATTCCCATCCGCCCATGCTGCGCCGACCTCGATCAACGGGCAAGAGTCGGGATTATTTCCGTCGCAATGTCCAATTTTACACGGAGCGCGGGCGGCACGCGCCGAAGCCTCTCGGATGCCATCCCCGCGCCCTGCTGCGGCCCCCGTTGCGCGCGAGCCTCACCGGGCTCGATGCTGCGGTGCATTAACGATCTGTTCACCGCAACGGACTGAATGTTACGGTTGTGTGAACGTGGGGGCCGAAACGGAACGGCGCTTGCTTGGCTGTCCGCGAGCCCGGACCGGGAGCCCGTCCCACGCGTTCGTCAGGGGGTGTTCGTCGCCATGTGCCGCTTCCTCGCCTATAGCGGTGAACCGGAATTCCTGTCCGACTTGGTCTGCGCGCCGACGCATTCGCTCGTGCACCAGTCGCTGCACGCGGCCGAGGCGAAGACCGAGACGAACGGCGACGGCTTCGGCATCGGCTGGTACGGCGAGCGGCCCGAGCCCGGCCTCTACCGCGACGTCTCCCCGGCCTGGTCCGACGAGAACCTCGTGAATCTCTGCCGCCAGGTGCGAGCGAGGACCTTCTTCGCCCATGTCCGCGCCGCCACCGGCACCGTCACCAGCCGGGCGAACTGCCATCCCTTCGTGCACGGCCGGCACATGTTCATGCATAACGGGCAGATCGGCGGCTACCACCGCATCAAGCGGCGGCTGGAGGCCCTGATCCCCGACGCGCTCTACGACGGGCGCCGGGGCACCACGGATTCCGAGGCGATCTTCCTCCTGGCGCTCGCCAACGGCCTGGAGGACGACCCGATCGGCGCCATGGCCGAGACGCTCATGACGGTGCGCGGCCTGATGCGCGGCGCCGGCATCGGCGAGCCCCTGCGCTTCACCGCGCTCCTGACCGACGGCGAGTGGCTCACCGCCTATCGCTGGGCCTGCGACGGGCGCCCGCCGAGCCTCTACTATCGCCAGAGCGAGACCGGCCTCGTCGTCGTCTCCGAGCCCATCGACGGAAGCCGCGAGGGCTGGCGCGTGGTGCCGAAGGGCGGGACGCTCCGGGCCCGGCGCGGCGAGATCACCCTCGCCGAGGGGCCGGAGGCGCTCCCGGAGATGATCGCCGCCTGAGGCTCCGCTCTCCGGAGGCTTGGCCCCCTCGGACCGGACGCCTAAAAGACCCCTGCCGGCAGGCTGGCCGGCCGAGCAGGGTGGGTCGCCATGGGCGGTTACGCGGACGTCGAACTCCACATCGCGGGGCGCTGGCGGGGCGGATCGGGGGACGAGCGGCGGCCCGTCCTGAACCCTGCGACCGGCGAGACGCTGGGCCAGCACGCCGTGGCGAGCCGGGCCGACCTCGACGAGGCGCTCGAGGCGGCCGAGCGGGGCTTCGCGGCGTGGCGCAAGGTGGCGCCGATCGAGCGCGCCAAGGTCCTGCGGCGCGCCGCCGACCTCCTGCGGGAGCGGGCCGAGGACATCGCCCGCACCATGACGCTGGAGCAGGGCAAGCCGCTGGCCGAGGCCCGCCTCGAGACGCAGGTCGCCGCCGACGTCACCGACTGGTTCGCGGAAGAGGGCAAGCGCACCTACGGCCGGGTGATCCCGGCCCGCCAGGAGGGCGTGATGCAGCTCGTCCTGCGCGAGCCGATCGGCCCTGTCGCCTGCTTCACGCCCTGGAACTTCCCGCTCAACCAGGCCGTGCGCAAGATCGCGGCGGCTCTGTGCACCGGCTGCTCGGTGATCCTGAAGGGCCCCGAGGACACGCCGGCCTCCTGCGCCGCGCTCGTCCGGGCCTATCTCGATGCCGGGGTGCCGGGCGACGCGCTCTCCCTCGTCTACGGGGACCCAGCCGCGATCTCCGCCTACCTGATCCCGCACCCCGTCATCCGGAAGATCTCGTTCACGGGCTCGACGGCGGTGGGCAAGGAACTCGCCGCGCTCGCCGGCCGCCACATGAAGCGGGTGACGATGGAGCTCGGCGGCCACGCCCCGGCGATCGTGTTCGAGGATGCCGACGTCGAGAAGGCGGTCTCGGTGCTCGGCACCAACAAGTTCCGCAATGCGGGCCAGGTCTGCGTGGCGCCGACCCGCTTCCTCGTCCACGAGAGCGTGTTCGACCGCTTCCTCGACGGGTTCACGGCCTTCGCCGAGGGGCTGACGGTCGGCGACGGGCTCGCCCCCGAGACGCGGATGGGGCCGCTGATCCACGGCCGCCGCCTCGAGGCGATGGAGAGCCTCGTCGCCGACGCCACGGCGCAGGGGGCAACGCTCCGCACGGGCGGCAAGCGCATCGGCAACCGCGGCAATTTCTTCGAGCCGACCGTGCTGACCGACGTGCCGCTCTCGGCGCGCCTGATGAACGAGGAGCCGTTCGGCCCGGTGGCCGCCGTGCAGCGTTTCTCGGACGACGAGGCGGCGTTGCAGGAAGCGAACCGCCTGCCCTACGGGCTCGCGGCCTACGCCTACACCCGCTCGGCCGCGCGCGCCGCCAAGGTCGCCGCGCGGATCGAGAGCGGCATGCTCGGCATCAACCATCACGGCCTCGCGGTGCCCGAGACCCCCTTCGGGGGCGTGAAGGATTCGGGCTACGGCAGCGAGGGCGGCGCCGAGGCCCTGGAGGGCTACCTCGTCACGAAGTTCGTGACCCAGGCGGGCGCCTGAGATCCGGCCGGCGGACGCGCGCAGGCCTCATCGTCGCCCCGGAGCATCGCGCCGGGAACGTCGGGATCGAGGAAGGGGACGCGGGACGCCGCGGGACCCGAGATTGGTGTTGCGCTGCGGATGCCGATCCCCCGGCGTCCCACGGCCTCTCGCCCTCGCGGGCCTTGAGGCCGTCTTCGCGTCGCGGTTCTTGCTACACGCGCGTCGACTCCGGCTTCGGGCCGCGTATGTCGGCGGACCCCGATCGGACCTCTGTCGCCGCACCGGGCCTCGTAGTGGTGCCCGGCACCGGTTCCCTCAGGGCCGCCGGCCGGGCGTGAGCCCGAACCGCCGACCCTGCGTCGCGAGCGTGCCCGGGACGATGGCGACCGAAACCACCGGCGCGGGACCGCCCTGCCGCCCAGGCCCGCCCGGTCGGCCACCGGGAAGGCCCCCTGCTCGGCGGCGGCAGATGCGGGATTGAAAGCAGACTTTAGGAATTCTGTCAAGAACAAATCGCGTACGCAGATCCGTTCAGTAATGCGGCGGGGGCGGCTCGGGGGTGCGGGGATCGGTGCGCCCGGCCGCCTCCTCGACGTGCTCGGTGAGCACGGCGACCTGCCGCGTCAGCCGGTCGATGATCCGCCACTGCTCGGTGATCGTGCGGTTCAGATCCTCGATCGCCTGGTCCTGCTCGGTGAGGCGTATCTCCAGCCGGTCGATGCGGGCGCCGTCGTCGCTCATCGTTTGGCCTCCGCGAAGGATCCCAGCGCCTCGGCCGGGTGGTCGCCGTGTTCCTCGAGGCCGTGGCCGAGGGCGATGCGGCCGTCGAAGACGAAGCAATCCCCCCGCCAGCGGCTCTCGGCCTCGGGCACGGTCTCGAGGTATCTCAGGATGCCGCCCTGGAGGAGATGGACGTTCCGGAAGCCCCGCGCCCTCAGGTAGGCGCCGGCCTTCTCGCAGCGGATGCCGCCGGTGCAGAACAGGGCGATCTCGGGCTCCTCCGCGGGGTCGAGCCCGTCGGCATAGGCGCGGAAATCGGCAAAGCGGGTCAGGCCCGGATCCTCCGCGCCGGGAAAGGTGCCGAGCGCCACCTCGAACCGGTTGCGGGTGTCGACGAGGCGCAGGCCCGGGCGGTCGAGGAGCGCGTTCCAATCCTCCGGCGCGACGGGGGCGCCGACGTCGCCGGTCGGGTCGGTGGCGCCGGCATCGAAGGTGACGATCTCAGGCTTCAGCTTCACCTTCATGCGCCGGAAGGGCGGGCTGTCCGCCCGCGACAGCTTGCATTCGAGCCCGTCGAGCCTCCCGCCGAGGAGCGGGCCGGCGCGCAACTCGCTCAGGAAGGCGTCGATGGCGGCCGCCTCACCCGCGACCGTGCCGTTGATCCCCTCGCGGGCGAGGAGCAGCGTGCCGGTGAGCGCCAGGGACTCGCAGAGCGCCTGGAGCGGCGCGACGAGGGCATCGGCATCGGGGAGCGGCGTGAACCGGTAGAGGGCGGCGACGGTGTGGGGCATCGCGAGGGGGTTTAGCAGGGGATGGCGCGGGAGGACACGGGCAGGAGGACACGGGCAGGAGGGCACGGGCGAGCGAGGCGCGCCGCGCCCCCTCCCCGTTCGGGAGAGGGCTGGGATGAGGGGTGCGCGTCATCCGGAGAGGTCGCACCCCTCACCCGGTCCGCGTCCCGCGGACTCGACCTCTCCCGAACGGGAGAGGTGGAGGGCGGCCTGCCGTTGGGCCATTCTCGACCGAGACGTCGGATCCCGATTTCGAAGAGGAGCGCACCGATGCTCATTGCCACCCGGATCCTGCGCCTGCTCGGGCCCGTCTCGACCGAGGACGTGGCGGTGCGCCTCTACCAGCCGGAATTGGAGGATGGCGGCTGGATCTGCCGCTACGCCATCGGCTGGCCGGACGGCACGCACCACGGCTTTGCGGGCGGCGTCGACGCGGTCCAGGCGCTGAACCTCGCGCTCCAGCGGGTCGGGTTCGCGCTTCACCGGAGCCCGCACCATGCCGAGGGCCGCCTCGTCTGGGAGAAGCCCGGCGACGGATACGGATTTCCGGTGCCGCCGAGCGCGCGGGATCTGCTGGTCGGCGCGGATCGGGTTTTCGAGTGAGATGCTGGTTCGGAAGGCTGCTCGCAGGTGGTGCAACCTCACGCTTGCGGCCGCTTTCGGTCTTTCTCGGCCCTTCGGAAGGTCTGCTTGTCGGCAATCTGATCAGCTCGAAACGACCGAGCTTGGCCGAAGGCGGAACAGCGGCTTCCGGGTATCAGGCCCCGCAAAGCGGACATCGCGTTTCGGTAGGCGTTGCAGCGCGTCTGTCCTTCATGCCGTCGGCAGCACCTCCGTTCGTGGTTCGCATCGCCGCCCCCCGACAGGCCAGAGGCTTCGTACGTTTCCGATCGTTCGCGCATGCCGGGACGCGCATGGATGCCCACCGTAAATATTCCCCGTCACGCGATAGTATTGCAAGTGGTGCCGGCATTATGAAGCGCCGAAGAAATCGGATGCGCAGATACAACGTCTTGTTGGGCGAAGCCCTCGGATTATGATATACTTCGTATGATCGCGGTATTTGCCGTCTTGAGAATTCTCATTACGACAAAGATACGTACTTTATGCCGAGGATCGCCGCGGCTCTCATCTGTTTTCGATGCCTGCTGTCGTCCCGGCTCGACCGTACTCGCGCAAGCTGATCGGCTCAGAACACCTGAGAAGACCGCAAACCATCAAAATTCCGTCAAATTACGCCTGGACTTCGACGCCCGACCCGTTGAAAGGCGCCGGCCATCGACGGGTTTGCTCTCATAGCGAAGGGTGGGGCTATGACGTACGGCGTGGATTTCAGCGTCAGCAGCAGCTGGAACGCGGGTTTCATCGGTTCAGTCTCGGTGAAGAATACTGCGCCGACCGGGACGAATGGCTGGCTCGTCGAGTTCGATGCACCCTTCGAGATCACGAACCTCTGGAACGGGGTCATCGTCAGCCATGTCGGCACCCGCTACGTGGTCCGCGACGCCGGCTGGAACAGCACGATCGCGCCGAACGGATCGGTGAGTTTCGGCTTCCAGGCCGCCTCCCAGGGCACCGCGCCTCCGCCGACAGGCTTCGTCGTGAACGGCGAGGCGGTGGGGACGGGTGCCCCGGCGCCGCCCCCCACCGTCACGATCGGTGACATCTCCATCGCCGAGGGCAACACGGGCACGGCGCCCGCGAGCTTCAAGGTCTCGCTCAGCGCGGCCTCGAAGGAGCCGATCACCGTCGCGTATTCGAGCGCCGACGGGACGGCGACGGCCGGGGCGGACTACACGGCAACGAGCGGCACGCTCACCTTCGCCCCCGGCGAGACCAGCAAGACGATCAGCGTGCCGGTGATCGGCGACACGGTGCTGGAGGGCAACGAGACCTTCCGGATCAACCTGTCGGGCGCGACGAAGGCGACGATCGCGAAGGCGGCCGGCATCGCCACCATCGTCAACGACGACGCCGCGCCGCCGCCGATGCCCTCGATCGGCGTGTCCGACATCACCCTGAGGGAGGGGACGGGCGGGACCACCAACGCCGTCTTCACGCTCACCCTGTCGGCTGCGAGCACCGCCAGCGTCACGGTGGGCTACCAGACGCAGGACGGAACCGCGCTCGCGGGCTCGGACTACGCGGCGACCTCCGGGAGGCTCACCTTCGCGCCCGGCGAGACCGTCAAGACGGTCGTGGTCCCGGTGACGGGCGACGCGCTGAGCGAGGGAAGCGAGGCCTTCAGGCTCAACCTGCTGCAGCCGACCGGGGCGACCCTCGCGAGGGCGCAGGCCACCGCCACCATCACGGACGATGACGCGCCCCGGCCGACGCTCAGCGTCGCCGACATCTCCATCGTCGAGGGCAACCCGGTGGTCACCTCGACGGGCGGCACCGGCCTCGGCAGCGGCTACTTCCACACGCAGGGCAGCCAGATCCTCGACGCGGCCGGCCACACCGTGAAGATCGCCGGCGTGAACTGGTTCGGCATGGAATCGGGCCGCTACGCCCCGGACGGGCTGAACGTCCGCAATTACAAGGATATGATGCAGCAGATGGTGGACCTCGGGTTCAACACCATCCGGCTACCCTTCTCCGACCAGCTCTTCGACGCGGCGAGCACGCCGAACGGCATCGACTACGGAAAGAACCCGGATCTGGCGGGCCTGTCCGGCCTGCAGATCATGGACAAGATCGTGAGCGCCGCCGGCCAGCTCGGCCTGAAGATCATCCTCGACCACCACCGCTCCAGCGCCGGGGCCGGCGCCTCCGAGAACGGCCTGTGGTACAACGGCACCTACAGCGAGCAGAACTGGATCAGCAACTGGAGCATGCTGGCGAAGCACTTCGCCGGCAACAGCACCGTCATCGGCGCCGACCTGCACAACGAGCCCTACAACGGCACCTGGGGCGGAGGCGGGGCCGCCGACTGGGCGGCGGCGGCCGAGCGGGCCGGCAACGCCGTCCTCGCCGCAAACCCGAACTGGCTGATCTTCGTCGAGGGCGTCGCCTCCTACCAGAACAATTTCTACTGGTGGGGCGGCAACCTGATGGGGGTCAAGGACCGTCCCATCCAGCTCAGCAGCCCGGGCCACCTCGTCTACTCGGCGCACGATTACCCGAACTCGATCTACGGGCAGCCCTGGTTCAACGATCCGAGCTTCCCAAACAACCTGCCGGCGAAGTTCGACCAGATGTGGGGCTACATCGCCCGCGAGAACATCGCCCCCGTCTATCTCGGCGAGTTCGGAAGCAAGCTCACCGATCCGAAGGACGTCGCCTGGCTGTCGAAGCTCCAATCCTACTTGTCGGGCGACTGGGACGCCAACGGCACACGCGACATCGCGGCCGGCCAGCAGGGGGTGAGCTGGACTTGGTGGTCGTGGAACCCGAATTCCGGCGATACCGGGGGCATACTCAAGGACGACTGGACCAGCGTGCAGACCGACAAGGTGTCGAGCCTGCAGCCGCTGATGTTCCACTTCAGCGGCGACGGCGGGACGACGACCGTCGACGGGACGACGAGCGCGACCTTCACGGTGAGCTTGTCGGCGGCGGCCGCGACGGCGGTCAGCGTCGACTACACGACTCTGCCCGGCACGGCAGACGCGAGCGACTTCACGGCGACCAAGGGCACGCTCACCTTCGCGCCGGGCGAGACCACCAAGACCGTCACGGTCATGGTGAAGGGCGACGCGGCCGCCGAGGCGAACGAGACCTTCCAGTTCGCCCTCTCGGCGCCGAGCAACGCGGATCTCGGCCACGGCACCGCCACCGCCACGATCGTCAACGACGACGGCGGCGTGAGCACGCCGGCCATTCCCCCCTCCACGGGCACGCCGTCGACAGGCACGCCGTCGACGGGCACCCCGCCGGCGGCCGGTGCGCCGACGCTCCTGCCCAAGACCACGGTGGTCAACGACTGGGGCACCGGCGTCGTCACCAGCACCGCGCTCAAGAACACCGGCACGGCCGCGCTCGACGACTGGACGATCAAGCTGAAGACGCCGCTGGAGATCACCAATATCTGGAACGCCGAGATCGTGAGCCACACGAACGGCGAGTACGTGATCCACAGCGCGACCTGGAACCATCACCTCGATCCCGGTCAGGAGATCAGCTTCGGCTTCCAGGCCGCCGGTCACGCGACCGCCGGCTCGTTCGACTGGGTGATCTGAGGCCCTGCGGACCGCTGGCGGCGGGCGTGCGCCGCCGCTACCAGCCGAAGGGCGGGGGCACCGGCCCGCGATAGGCCTGGGCCGGGACGTCGGCCGAGAGGCGCTCCGGCTGCGGTGCGCGGACCGGAACCGGCGGCGGAGGCGCCGCGGTCTCGCCCGCCCGGCGGTCGGCGGGGGCCGTCGCCACGCGCTCGCTGAGGAAGCGCGGCTGATCGAGGGAGGCGCCCCCCTGGCCGCTCGGCCGCGGCACGGCGAAGCTCTGGCCGACCTCTCCCGCCGCAGCGCCGGCCTGGGGCCGCGCCGCCTCGCCGGAGAGGTATTGCGGAGGCCGCTGCGGCGCGGCCGTGACGAGGGTCCGGCTGCTGTTGATGGCGACCGGCGCGGGCGCCGGCAGCGGCGGGATCGCCGCCGGGGCTGGGACCGGGGCCGGGGCAGGCTCCTGCGGCTCGGCTGCCCGCACGATCCGTCGGCGGGGACGCGGGGACCAGGGGGCCGGCTCCTGACCGGAACCCGTCCGGATGGACAGGCGCTCGAGGTCGGCGAGGAGCGCCTCCGGGGTCGTCGGGCCGCGCTGGCAATGCTCGACGCGCAGGGACGCGGCAACCTCGCCGCCGGTCCAGTCGAGCCCGCGATCCTGGCCGCGCAGGTTGTCGATCCATTGCCAGGCATAGGCGCAGCGGGCGCTCAGGGCGACGCCGAACTGACCGTAGCGATTGCGGATCGGCCGCCGGACGATGCGGTAGCTCCCCTCGGAGGCGAGCTGCGCGAGTTCCCCGGCGATCCCGGCGCGGGTGGGCTTGTCCATGGGCAGGCCGCCGCGCCCGCCGGTCCGGAGCATGATCTCGATCCGGCTCCGGGAGTTCGGGCCTTCGAGGGAGATCCGCTGCCGGCGGCCGTTGGCGTAGGTGGTCTCGTCGACGTTCGTGACCGCGCCGCTGCGCGGCAGCGACACCAGCGGGCCGCTCTTCGCGGGCGGGCGCGTGTCGAGCGCGCTGAAGAACCCGTCCGGCATCGCGCGGCCCGCGCTCTGCCGGCCCTGGGTCGCGGTGCAGGCCGGCAGCGCGAGGCAGAGGAGGGCCAACGAGAGGCCCATCCGGGTCAGGCGCCGGGCCCGGGCGGCGGGGGAGCGGAGGTCGGTCATCATGGTCCCAGGGAGCGGGTGTCCGGCCGCGCGCCGGCGGGGTTGACGTCGAAGGCGCCGAACCGGTCGGCCTCGCCTCGGGAGGCCGGACGCTGCGCGCCCGCCCGGGGCTCGGCGGCCGCCTCGGCCTGGGCCAGGGTGCCGACGGGCGGGGAGCCGCTGCCGATCTGGAAGCTCGGCCGGTCGGTGCCGTTCCAGCCCGGGAGGAGCGTGTAGCCGTAGCGCTCGTAGGGCATCGACGCGACACCGACGACGCGCCGCGCCACGAGCGGCGGCTGCGCGGGACGGGTCAGGCGCAGGTACTCGCCGTCGCGGGCGGGATCGGGCGCGATCGAGCCGCCGGCGAAGTGGAGCGGGTTCTCGGCCGCTACGGCGACGGGGAAGTCGGTCCGCTTGACCGCCACCGGCTGGACGGCGGCCGCGCGCCCGGCGCTCGGCTTGGGCACCCGCGTCGGCGCCGCCGCGCTCGCGACCTGGATGACGGGCGCGGCGGCGGCGCGCGCGGAGCAGGGTGTCGGGTCGCCGGTCTGCACGTCGGCGGGAAAGACCTGCTCGACGACCTTCGGGAAGAGGCCGTCGTAGCGGTTCAGGACCTCCAGGTACTCGCGGGTGCGCTTCAGGCGCGCGAGGGTCAGCGCGTAGCCGAGGATCACGGGCTCGCGCGGCATCCAGGCCGCCGCGCGCTCGAACCACTCGAGCGCGGTCTCGTACTGGCAGGAATTGTAGGCGTACCAGCCGAGCGCCTGAGCGCCCTCGCCGGAGGAGGCCGCCAGCACGACCTTGGCGAAGCGGTCGGTCCGGTGCGGCTCCAGGGGCACCGCCGGCGCCTGGGTCAGGCGCCGCTCCATCAGGTCGATGTACAGGATGGTGTTCTCGAGGGAGGGACCGCGCCAAGCGAACGCCACCTCCTCGGCCTCGCGCTCCTGGCCCATCTCGGTCAGGCTGAGGGCGAGCCCGTGCGCCACCGTGGCGTCGCCGCCGCGGGCGATCGCGGCCTTGAACCAGTCCAGCGCCTCGCGGAACTGGCGGCGCCGGTGGGCGTACCAGCCGAGCATGCTGATCTGGCCGGCGTCGCCGAGCCTGCGCGCGCTCTCGCCGAAGGCCGCAAGCTCGGCGGGCTGGACGCGCACCTCGGCCTCGCCGTGCAGGAAGGCGGCGATGCGGGAGCGGGTGATGTCGCTCTGGATCGGCTTGAACTCGCTCGACCCGTCCGCCGCCGCGCGCCCGAGCGCCAGCAGCGTCTCGACCTGGGCCATCGGCAGGTTGGCCATCGCCTTCTGGATGGTCGCGAGGCGCAGGGCGGTCTCGCTCTGGCGCTCCAGGATGCCGCGGTAGACGCTCGCCGCCGCGGCGGTCTGGCCGATACGCGCGTAGGCCTCGGCGACGTACCACGCGATGTCGATGTCGGGCGCCTGCATGGCGTCCGGGTCGGCACCGATGCGGGCGACGATCTCGGCCCAGGCCCCGCTCTGCGCGGCCGCCTTGACCTCGCTGCGGAAGGTGCCGCGGCCGAGCTTGCGCGCGAGCTCCTCGGAGGGCTGCCAATCGGGGTCCAGCGCACGGCGCGCGGCGATCGAGGCGCGCAGGTCGTCGAAGCGCCCGGCCGTGAAGAGATCCCAGAGCGGCGCCTCCTCGGGCGGGCTCGGCTTCACGGTGTCGAGGTCCGTCGGCACAATCCAGTTCGGGTACCGGCGCTGCAGGCGCCGGATCTCGGCCTGGACGCGCTGGGTCTGGCCGTTCGCCGCGTAGTAGCGCAGGGCGCTCTCGTCGACGATCTCCGTCTGGAGCGGCGTCGCGGGCGTCGTCTCGAGGATGACCGGCGCGCGCCGCTCGGAGGGCTGCAGCACCACGGAGGTGCCGGGCCGCGCCGGAAGGGACTGCGCCGCGACCGGCCCGGCGCAGCCGAGGCTCGCCCCGAGCAGGATCAGCAGCGTCGCGCCGCCGCGCCGCGGCTGGGAGGCCAGCTCTAACGCCCAAGGCATGTCTTGAACCTCGTCTGCACCGCGACGAGCGCGAGAAGATGCAGCGTCGCCGGGTAGTAATTCTCGGTCTTGGCCGGGGCCGTGAAGTTCGCCGGCAGGGCCTCGCCGGACACGGCGCAGGCTTCGAGCGCGGAGAGGGCCTCGTAGCCGGGCTCCTGCATCCACTCGACCGTCTGGCCGTCCGCGGTGTCGACGACGGGCAGGCCCGTGCGCTCGCGCGCCGCCCAGGCCTGCGAGAAGGGGGCGTGGATGCGATGGTCGGTGATGCCCGCCCAGGCGAGGTAGAGCGGGATCCGGATGCTGTTGTAGGAGAAGACGGCCGGGAAGCCCGCGGCCGGCTTCGGCGCCGGGTCGCGCATCGAGATCCACTCGGTCGGCAGCTTGGAGGGGCCGAACTGCGCCTTGGCCAGGAGTTCGAGCCCGCTGCGGGTCACGGCGGCCCAGTCGATCTCCCCCGCCACGGTCGCGAGGCGCGGGAAGGCGGGGAAGATCCAGTAGGACAGGTTCGCGACCGGCCCGTCGGCGCGGTCCTCGGCCGAGAAGCCGGACATGCCGGGCAACAGCGGCTGGCTCGGGGCCCTGAAGAGGATCGTGCGCCGGCCGATATCGACGGCCATGCGCCGCGCCGCGACGCGGTAGCCCATGTCCGACCAGGCGTCCGCGGCCTCGACCAGGGCCCAGGCGACGAGGATATCGCCGTCCGTGGCGTTGTTGATGTCGGCGACGCCGGGGCGTTTGTCCGGCTCCCAGCGCCAGGCGAGCAGCGAGTCGTCGCGCACCATCAGGTTGGCGCGCGTCCAGTTCCAGATCCGCTGGAACGCGTCGCGGTCGCCGGCCGCCACGGCGAGCAGCATCCCGTAGCCCTGGCCCTCGCTGTGGCTGATCTGGCCGTTGCCCGTGTCGACGACCCGGCCCTGGTCGGTGACGAAGCGCGCCTTGTAGGCGAGCCAGGCCGAGGTGTTGCCGAGGGCATTGAAGAGCGGCGAGACGCTCTCGGGCGCGTTCCGGTTCTCGGCCGCCGGCTCGCCGCGGCGCGCCTCGGCGGGGGCCGCGTCGCGCGGGGGCGGGGCGGGTTCGGCGATGGCCTGCGCGCCGAGGAGGCCGAAGGCGAGCGAGAGGCAGAATCGGGTCCGGCTCACGAGGGCTCTCCCGGGTTCGTGTCGCGGGCGGGGCCGTCCGGACCGCGCCCGCCGGCACTCGTGCGCCCGACACTGCGAAGCATCGCGTTCGTGCTCAGGCCGAGCGCGATCGCGGCGGCGAACAGCGCGAGGACGTAGATCGAGGGGTTCATCGACAGCCAGCCCGCGAAGACCAGGCGCAGATTGGCGAGGTTGCGCGGCTCGGTCTCGAGCAGGCGGGAGCGCTTCGCCTCGTAGGTGCTGATCGCGCCGTCGTTGGCGTCCAGGGTCGCGATGCGGCCCTGCAATCTGCTCCACAGGACCGGGCTGCTGAGGCAGGTCACCGAGGCCTGGAGGAGGGCGGCATTCGGCGCCGTGAAGACGGTCACGACGGAGCCGAGGCCCTCGCCGTCGACGCCTTGGCCGACGACGAGCGACGCGCGCGAGCCGATCTCCACGGGCGGGTCCTTCATCTGCCCCTTGATCCAGGCCGCGGCGTCCTGGAGCGAGGCCTGCGCGGCGTCCCCGATCTGACCCGCCATCGCCGAGACCTGATCGGTGAGCGAGGGAGCGGTCCGCAGCGTGGCGTCCCAGGCGGTCGCGATGTCGGCGGCCTCGTTGCGGGTCCGGGACCCTGCGGGGCGCGGGCGCTGCGTGGCGAGGGCCGCGACGCGCGCGTGGGCGGCGGGCAGCGCGCAGGCCGGCGGCACGTTGTTCTGCAGCCGCTCGAGGCTCATCCCCTCGGTCTGTCCGGGCGAGCCGGCGAGCTTCGCGGCCTCCTGCCCGGGCGGGACCGGGGCGGGCTCCGCGCGGCTCTGCCAGATCTGCCGGAGCTGGTCGGGCTCCAGGCCGATGATGCGCAGGAGGGCCGGGTCGAGGGCGCGGGCAGGCGCCACCACGACGGCCGGGGCATCGCGGTCGGCGGGGCGCTCGGCGCTCAGGGAGAAGTCGATGACGCGGTCGGCCGCGATGGCCATCTGGACCGCGATCGTCGTGGCCGCGCCCATCGTGTCGCGGTCAGGGGTCGGCACGACGAGCCGGGGCCGCTTGGAGGACCGGGCATAGGGCAGGCCGCTGCTCGCGGTCGCGGCGAGATCCGGCACGCGCAGAGCTCTCGCCAGGGGCGGCACCTTCAGGGTGCTGGTGTTGAGCAACAGGAAGCGCTTCTGCTCGTCGCTCGGGTTGGCGGTGTCGCAGGTGCGGTCGGCCTCGGTCGCCAGGAGCGCCTTCACGTCGACGTGGTTGCGGCCGGGGCGCCAAAGATCGAGCGGCAGCGCGATCGGCTCGCCGCGCAGGCGCTCCCCGGCCGTGTTCGGCAGCGGGACGCTGGCGGCGTTGCGGCCGTTGATGTCCACCATGATCTGCGCGCCGACCTCGAGGCCGGGGGCGTAACCGCCCTCCAGCGCCAGCTCGATGCGCGCGTAGTCCGCCGGTACGAAATCGGCCGGCAGCGTCAGGTCGAAGCCGGAGCGGAACAGGCGGCCGCTGAACTCGCGGTTCTGCAGGCCGAACGTGTCGAGCCGGATGGTGTCGCCGCCGCGCACCGGCACGCCCTTGGCGATGGCCAGCACGCGCAGCCCCTGCGGGCTGCCGACGGGGGCGTCGAGGCCCTCGCGGCGCTTGAGGGCGGCCACGCCCGCGTCGAGGTCGTCCCCGTCCGCGCCGGTGATGACGAGCGTCGCGGCGCGTCCCTCCTTGGCCGGGTGGAAGCTCAGGGGCGCGCCGCCGACGGCGCTGCCCATGTCGAGGTCGGGCACCGCCCGCAGCTCGTCCGCCGTCCCGACGACGAGGTTGATGCCGGCCGGACCCGTCAGGAACGGCCCGTACTCGACGACGACCTGCGAGAAGCGCCCGACGAGGGCGAGCTGCTGGACCGCCCGGATGATGCGCTCGAAGCCGGCGGGGGCGGGACGTCCCGGCAGCACGACGCGGATCGGGACGATGCCCTGGCCGTTGGGCGGGATGGCCGGCAGGTCGCGCAGGCTCGCCACGGCCCCGGTCCCGGGCGGCAGGATGAAGCCGGTCCACGAGGGATCGATCTGGGTCCACAGCTCGAAGGTCGCCGGCAGCGAGCAATCCACCCGGTGGCGCTGGACACCACCGAGGCGGACCGCGTTGTAGCCGGGCTTCAGGACGCCCTCGGGCACATCGAACTCGATCAGCTTCACGGCGCCCGGGGCGTTGATCTGGGCGCGCCCGATCACCGTGTCGTTGACGGTCGCGGTGATGAACGAGGATTCGGGCATGACCGAGATGGCGGCGAGATAGCCGATCCGGAAGCGCGCCCGCTCGCGAACCTGCGCCTCGGTCAGGAAGACCGACCATTGCAGGCTGCTCTCCTCGCCGACGAGGCGGAGGTTCTCGCCGATGCTGGGCAGCGGCCGCTGCGGGATCGGCGCCGCCGGCTGCACGGCGGCGACCTCGGCGCGCGCCGGCCGCTCCCGCAGCGTGGCCGCGACCGGGCCCGCGACCGGGATCGGGGCGGGGACGGGAGCGGGCCGCGCGGAGGCGTCCTGCTCCGGAGGCACCACGAGGCCCTTCGGGGCCGTGCGGCCGAGGAAGCTCTGCGCATCGGCCTGCCCCACCGGGACGAGGGCGAGTCCGGCGGCAAGAAGGGCGAGGGGCGCTCCGAGGACCCGCTGCCGGGACCGGCCGGCCGTGAAGCGAAGCAGGGGCATGTCGACCGTCAGCCGTCGCGGGAGGAGGGAAAACCGGGTCATGGGCTGTCGCTTCGCGCCGTCAGCCGGCCGCCGGTTCGGGCGAGGGGCCGAGATCCGCCGACCGCCGCTGGCGGTTGCGCGCGAGGGCCTCGTTCTCGGCATCGACCATGAGTTGCAGCCAGGAGGGGGCCAGCTCGGCGGCCTGCGCCTGCGCGGCCGGGCTTTCCGCCTCGGGGCCCACGGCTGGCTCCGCGGCGCGGGCCGCGATCGCGTCCGCGTTCCGACGCGCGGTCCGGTCGGCGAGGGACCGGCGCATCGTGATGGTCTTGGGGACCGGAACCGGCTCGGCCTCGGCCGGCGCCCGGCGGCGCAGGCCCGCGAGCCCGTAGGACAGCGCCCGGAACGGCTCGACCAGACCCCACCAGACGAACTGCGCGGTGCCCGCGAACAGCGTCTTGTGGCGCCGCCGCGCCTGCTGGAAGCGCGTCATCGCCTCCGCGTCGCCGTACATCAGGTCGGCGAGAGCGAGATAGTCGCGCGGGCGCAGCCGCTCGAACCGGAGCTCGCACACCGTCTCCTCGCCCGAGAGGGCGGAGCTCGTGAGAGTCACGGGCATGGACGGCCACGTGCCCGCCGAGCCGCCGTCCTGCTGCGGGACGATCGCGAGCGTCCCGGTGCTGCTGTCCTCGCCGCGGCGGGTCGGGACGATCGTGTCCATCCGGATCCGGCAGCGCTGGGCCGAGACCCGCTCCACCCGCACGTCGATGGCGAGGCCGTTCAGGGTCAGCACCGCCTGCCGGTCCACGGCCAGCGACGGGGTGGTCTCGGTCTGGCGCCGCTCGGCGGTGACCCCGAGGGCCGCGCCGGCCTTGATCACGTTGACGAAGTTCCAGAGGCCGACGACCAGCATCAGGTTGGTGATGCCCGGCTCGAACGCGTAGCGGTAGGCCGCCACGAGGCTGCCCGCGAGCAGGATCACGTAGACGACGAAGAAGGGCAGCGCCAGCGGCGAGAGATGGTCCTGGTCGAGCGTCACGTTCTTGGCCGTGACGTTGAAGGTGGGCTTGCGCGGCGACAGGATGACGGCCGCCGTCGCCTTGATCAAGAACAGGCCCTGGACGTACTCGTACAGCTCCGAGACGAAGGGCCAGCGGACCCGGCCGTAGAGATAATTCTGCATCATCAGGTTCACGATGATGTAGGTCGCCGTGTAGGCGATCGCCTCGTCGACGTTCGCGACGACGATCTTCATATCGAAGAAGATGTACAGCAACGGCGCGAACATGAACACCAGGCAGGGTACCGGGAAAAACCAGTACGTCATGTTGGACATGTAGCAGAGGCGCTGAATCATCTTCAGGCCGCGCTTGAACACCGGGTTCTTCAAAATCAGGATCTGCAGCATGCCCTGGCACCAGCGCGAGCGCTGGCCGATGAAGTCGCGCAGGGTGTCGGGCTGCAGGCCGGCGATCAGCGGCTTGTCGACGTAGATGCTGGTCCAGCCGCGGCTGTGCAGCTCGAAGGCTGTCTCGCAATCCTCCGTGATGGTGATGCCCGAGAAACCGCCCGCCTCATCGAGCGCCGTCCGGCGCAGGAGGGCGGCCGAGCCGCAGAAGAACGAGCCGTTCCACTTGTCGAGGCCCGGCTGGCTGATCGCGTAGAACATCTCGTTCTCGGAGGGCATGCGCTCGAAGGTGCGCAGGTTCCGCTCGATCGGGTCGGGGTTGAGGAAGGCGTGCGGCGTCTGCACGAGGAACAGCCGCGGGTCCTGCGCGAAGTGGCCGATGGTCTCCTTCAGGAAGGAGCGGAAGGGGACGTGGTCAGCGTCGAGCACCACCACGATCTCGCCGGTGGCGTGCTTCAGCCCGTTGTTGAGGTTGCCGGCCTTGGCGTGCACATTGCGGCGGCGCGTCAGGTAGCGGACCCCGAGCTCCTCGCAGAGGCGCTCGAGGCCGACGCGGCGCGCCCGCGCCTCGTCGCTCTTGCGGGTGTCTGGGTCGGCGCATTTCTGGTCCGTCCCGCCGTCGTCGAGCAGCCAGACCGTGAGCTTCTGCGCCGGGTAGTCGAGGGAGCGCGCAGCGGCGAGCGTCGTGGCGAGGATCGACGCGTCCTCGTTGTAGCTCGGCACGAAGATGTCGACCGTCGGGAGGTCCGCCTCGTTGCCGACCGGGGCCGGCGGGCGCTTGAGCGGGTCGGCGTTGATGAACAGGCTGAGGAACAGGATGTAGAGGTAGTAGAGTTCCGCCGCGAGCAGGATGAGCCCGGCCGTGAGGCTGACCGGATCCGCGGACCACGGCAGGGTCCTGGTGATCCGCCAGTAGAAGTACTTGATGACGACCAAGCTTCCGATGCCGAGGAAGATGTAGTGCGCGGTCCGCCCCCGCGTGAACAGCCAGAGCGCCGTCATGACGGCGATGGCGCCGAGGCTCATCTCGAGCTGGACCGCCGTCCCTACCGGCTGCAGAAGGAGGCCGATGACCAGCGCGGCGGTCACGAGCCAGGAGAGACGTGTGAAGAAGATCGGCATCGCCGCGAAGCCCTGACTCTTATCTTGAGGTGATTGCCGGGATTTGCGGCCCGTTGAGCGCGCCATGCTCAAGATGTGAGAAACTCTACTGCAGACTTAGTGCAGAACGATGATCCTATCGACACAGGCATTCCAGGATGAATTAGAACGCGGCCCGCCCCTCGACACTGGTGTAGTAGCCACCCTTCTGCACACGGTCGTGTGCATAACCTGCGCCAAGCGAGAATTTCATCGGACCGACGGTGAATCCGGTCAGGTGCGCTCCCAGGCGCCACTGATTGAAGTAGGCATCGCCGAGCAGCGTCCCCTCCGGTCCGACGAACACGCCGTCAGCGACCATGAAGCCGGCCTTCGCGCGCACGTAATAGGCGCTGAACAGGGTCGAATACGATGCGTTCGCGGCGAACAATGTGTTCTGCGTCGGGTTGAGCCAGAGGTCGGCCGCGACCTTCGCGCCGACGCCGGTGCCCACGACCGGGTTGCGCGGATCGAGGATCGAGAGCTCGTTGTTGCGGACGTTGAAGCCGACGTAGCCGGCGAGCGCGGCCTGGTCCCAGATCCACTCGTAGCCGGCCAGGACCGAGCCCTCCTGCTGGTCGCCGCGGACTCGCGACCCGGCGGTCGCCCCGGGATAGGAGTAGGTGCCGGCGATCGCCTGGAGGCGGACGCGCGGCCCGCTCTCGACCAGGGCTCCAGCCGGCGCGATCGTCGTCGTCAGCGCGCCGAAAGCGGAGCTGTTCGAGGTGACGGTCGCCGCGCCGTCGAAGGCCACGATGTAGTCGTCGGACGGGCCGCCCCGCTCGGTGCCCGTGTACCAGTCCGCGGCCGAGGCGGGCGCCGCCGCGGACATCCCCAGCATGAGCGCGAGCGTCCAGACGGTTCGGAGGCTGAATTCAGGCACGTCGAGGCTCCAAGACCCGCGGATACCGCCAGATTTCTGCGGCACCGTATATGGGACTCTACTTAATTAAGAAGGTTAACGCAGCACCTTGTCGGACATTATGAGGATTTCAACCAGTGCGTGGCGCGTTTGCATCAGTTGGAAGCGCGGATGATGCTGTGGCTGCAGGAGAAATTCAGGACGATATCGTTGCACAGTCAATCATCGCCGCGAGCGGAGGTGAGCATCCCGCGCGCGAACGACTTCAGATCCATTCCGGACTGAGCGGAGGCGCATGAACTTACCGGCCGCCGCACGATGTTCGTGTCCCGCTCAGGCTCTCCCGCGTCAGGCCGCCTCCTGCTCCCTCCGGTCCGCGCTCCGCGAGCGCAGGGCCGCGGCGAGCTCCGGCAGGCCGAAAGGCTTGTGAAGCTGCTGAAAGACCTGGGCGTTCACCGGCAGGTGCCCGCGCGGGCCGGCGAGGATGGTGCGGATCCGCGGGTGGGTGCGGGACACGGTCGCGGCGAGCTGGAGCCCGCTCATGCCCGGCAGGGCGTAGTCGGCCAGCAGGATGTCGAAGTCGCGCTGGGCGGACAGGATGTCCATCGCCTGGGCGCTCGAGGCAGCCTGGGTGACGGCGTGGCCGAGGTCGGCGAGGGCGCTCGCCGCGGTGGTCCGCAGCAGCGCGTCCGCTTCCACCAGCAGGATGGAGAGAGTGTCGACAGCCCCGTCCGCCGCGGGCTCGGCGAGGACCCGCCGCTCGCCTGCCGGGAGCCAGACCCGGACTGTCGTCCCCATCTCCGCCGATTGGACGTCGACGGCCGCCCCGATCTCCTCGGCGAGGTCGCCGACCGAGGCGAGGCCGCGCCGGTTGGTGAGATCGACCGGCGCCGAGAGGGTCAGGCACAGGCTCGGCCGAGACGCGAGGAGGCTCGTCGCCGGCGGCTCGGCCGCCTCGACGACGAGGGAGACCCCGCAGCCGTCCGGGGCCGCCGCCTTGATGTCGAGGACGAGGTTGAGGACCAGGATCTCGATCTGCCGCTCGCTGCACAGGACGGGCGGGAGCGGCTCGTCCAGCGACAGGCCGATGGTGATCTGCGGCGCGACCGAGGTCCGCAGGAAGTCCGTGAGATCGTCGAGGACCATCCCGAGATCCGCCTCGGCGAGCGTCGAGACGTCGCGCCGGGTCAGAGCGGAGACGCGCCGCGTGAGGGCTGCCCCGTTGCGGGCGCCCCGCAGGGCCACATCGGCGAGGTGGAGGGCCCGTTCCGGCAGGTCGTGGCCGTGGCGCTGCAGGTTGCCGAGGGCCGTCATCACCACCGCGAGCGCGTTGTTGACGTCGTGAACGATGCCGTCCGTCACTTGGCGCAGGAGCCCGTCGCGCCGCCGCTCAAGAACCGGCTCGTTCGCGGCCGGCGCCAGCGGCCGCGCGATCGGCGTGACCGAGGCGCCCGATAGGCTGACGACGCCGACCTCGCGGCTCAGCACGTGCAGGCGCTCGCGGGCGTCGCCGTCGTCCAGCACCCGGGCCATGCGCAGATGCAGCCGCCGCCCGGACTGCTCGCCCGCCACCGGCAGCGTGCGCAGGGTCACGTCCTGCGGGGCACCCCCGGCCGAGGCCGCCGAGCGCATCGCCACGCGCATGAGGTCGCGGTCCTCCGGGTCGAGGCGGCCGACGAGGTCGTCGAGGGTGGTGGCGTGCTCGGAGGTCGTCGGCAGGATCGGCAGGACTGCGTCCGTCCACGTGACGCGCCCGTTCGTCAGGTCGACCTCCCAGCAGCTCCAGCCGGCCATCGTGTTGAAGGCGCGGACGCGCTCGCGGCTCCGGACGAGGGCGGCGCGCGCGTCCTGCATCATCCGCTCGCGGCCCTTGCCGCGGGCGATGGCCTCCGCGACGGACTCGGCGAGGCTCTGCAGCTCGCGGATGGGGAGCGAGGTACGGACCTGCCCCGGGACGTCCCGCGCGCAGGATGCCTCGATCTGGCGCACGCGCCGGCCGACGAGGCCGCCGCCGATCCAGCCGGCGAGACCCGCGATGCCGGCGGCCAGGATCGCGAGGAGCATCATCGGCGAGGCTTGGTCGGCCGGTCCGGCGGCACCCGGTGCCGGGGCGCCCCGGGCCACCAGCAGCCAGCCGAGGCCCGGCCGCTCGCTGCCGTCGAGGGGGGCGGAGATCTCGAGGCCGCCCGAGTTCGGGCGTCCGGCCGCCGCGTCTCCGATCTGCAGCACGGTGCGGCCGCTCGCGTTCAGCACCGCGAAGGCGATGCCCGCGCCCGCCTCACCGAGGCCCCGGCGAGCGAGTTGCGCCGCCTCCTCGATCCAGCGGGGCGTCATCTGGATCGCCACGACACCGCCGCCGGGTGCAGGCGCGCCGACGATGACGTTGCGCGGCGCCTCAGTGCCGGCGCGGCTGCTCTCCGAGGCGTCGGCGGCGGTCACGCCCTGCAGGCCGCGGGCGAACCAGACGGCGCCGGAGACGTCGGCCCCGACGAGCCTGCCGCTCGCCGTTGCCCGGACCCGCCCGGCTTGGTCGGCCACGAGGATGTCGGTGTATTCGGGCCGGAGGCGCTGCCAAGCCGCGAGGTAGGCCGAGAGGTCCGCGGCACGGTCCGCCCGCGCGACGCGGTCGTCGAGGGCGCCGAGGCTCACGTCGCGGCCGACATCGCGCAGGGTGCGGCCGAGATGGTCGGCGAGCAGTGGTGCAGCCCGGTCCAGGAGAGCCCGCATCGCGTCCGTGCGGGCGGCCTCGGCCTGGCGATGCGACTGGTAGAGGGTGACGCCGCTGCCGAGGCCGACCGCCAGGGCGAGGGTCAGGCTCGTGAGAGCGCGGACCGACACCGCAATTCGAGATCTCGCCATCTTTGGTCGCGCTGCCAGATCGGGTGATAATGTCTACAGGGCGATGATGCGCCGCACAGTGCAATTTACATTTGTGGAAGAAAGTTAACAAATGGTTAACGGCGCAATTGACCCACTAATCGTCTTTTCGCGACCGGCCTAGAAAACAGGCGACAAGTTCAGAAATTCAGCACGCCAGTGGTTGTCGCGGGTGACAATCTGGGTCGGCAAAAGTGCGATTGCGGCATCATTCGCGACGGACCACAGAGCGCATGCATTCACGGGCAGGTTCTGCCTCCCTGCCACCGAATTTCGAAATTCGCCCGGTCAGGGCTTACTGAGTTTGCACTGCAAAATCAGTATTCCGGCAAACCTCAGCACGCATAGTCGATACAAACCGGCGCGCCCGAGCCCGTTTTCCAAGCTTTCATCGCTGTCCGCCCTATGGCATCAAGCTCTAACGCCGAAGTTTTCGCGACTCCTAGGAAGCATTAATCTTTGGTTTTAATTCATAACCGACGAGGCCGCGCCCGAAAGCTCCTGGCCTAGCAACGGGCGTCCGCAAATCATGCTGCGGCTGGATTAGAGCGGCATGAGCCTGATGGGGCGAAAGAACGGCTCGGGACGGTAACACACGTAGCCATAGGGGCCGAACCACCGCCGACCGACGCGACAAGGCGGAAGCGCGGGACGGCAGACACCGAAACAGGATTGCCCGAATGCGTCGACCGGAACGACGCCTCCGCTCACGCCCGTGTCTCTCGGTTGCGCAAGGGCGCTCGCGGCAAGGAGGCCCCAAACTCCGCCGGCAGCCAGGGTGACACGCCCCAAGCGATGAATGCGCGACATGCAGCCCGCTCCTCACGATGGCGCTCCTGGAGATCTGCTCGTGACGACGCAGACCCATGCGCAACGGGTTAACGATCTGGCACGGCTTAGGTTCTGCAGCGCAGGAGGGCGGAATATTACGCAGATGCGCATTCCGCCGAGTACAGTATCGGCTCGTCCGCCCCAATCGGCAGCCACAGGCACGCTCTGCACAGGACCCCGGACCGAACGCGCACGAGAGACGTTCTGCCTGGCCCTCGCCCGCTATCCGGCCGACTGCGAGATCCACAGACGGTACTTGGCTGCTTGGTCGACGTCCTCGTTTGGATGCTGTCCCGGTTACCCGAGCTGTCACGTCGTCAGGACTCGCGGTGCCCACCTCGGCATTTCGGTCTCAAAACAACCAGCGACGGTGGCCCATATCTCTGCAGCAATTCTCGAACCCGACCGAGACCGATCCAGCCCTCGAATTCCGGGTCCGGGACGGTCGTTCGACTCGCCCCCCCGAGAGTGGACGTTGAACATCGATTGCAGGCAAATGCCCTCCGTCTATTCGAGCGCATGGCGTAGGCTCGCCGCATGGGATTATTGACCTTCAGCATCAACGTCACCCTGGACGGCTGCGTCGACCACCAGGAAGGAATCGCTGACGACGAGACGCACGCGTTCTTCACCCGCCTCATGGACGAGGGCGGGGCGATGCTGTGGGGCCGCATCACTTACGAGATGATGGAAAGCTTCTGGCCAGCGGTCGCTCGCGGCGCCGTGGAGGCACCGCCGGCGATACGCGAATGGGCGGTCAAGCTGGAGGCCAAGCCGAAATACGTGGTGTCGTCGACGCGAAAGGACTTCCCGTGGAGCAACAGCCACCCCATCGCCGGCGATCTGCGAACAGGCGTGCAGAGGCTCAAGGACGCGACTCCGGCGGGTGTGCTCCTCGGTAGCGGCAAGCTCGCGACCGAGCTGGACCGGCTGGATCTGATCGACGAGTACAGGCTCCTCGTCCATCCCAGGATCGCTGGCCACGGCCCGACCCTGTACCAGGGCGGGCTGCCCAGCACGCGACGGCTCGCGTTGGTCTCGGCGAAGCCGCTCCGCAATGGCGCGGTCGCCATGCATTACCGGCGCGAACGCTGACCCAGAGCAGCCCCCATGGATCGAGACGCGGGTGACGGCCGCCGAATGGCCGAGATGGGCGCGGAGCGGCCGGATCCGGCCGGAGGCGGCTCGTCCGCTCTCGGACGGGAAACAGCGGCAGCGGACGTTGCAGGCGTCCGCTGGCCGGGAATGCGTCTTTGGACTTGCCCTCGCCTATCGGGCCGGCTCGCTGCGAGTTGCAAAGCGGATAACCTGAGTTGCGCTCTCGAAGATCAGGCAAACAGGTCCCACGGGGGCAGCGGTACCTTGTCGAGGGTGACGAACTCGTACCCCTGGGCGCGCAGCCCGTCGATGATGTTGTCGAGGGCGTCGACGGTTTGCGAACGGTTCCCGCCACCGTCATGCATCAGGATGATCCCGTTGTCGGACGCTTGGCTCATCACTCTCTGTATGATCGTGTTGGTTCCAGGCGTATTCCAGTCTTCCGGGTCGACCGTCCAAAGCACGGTCTTCAGCCCGTCCCTCTCGATGATGGTCTCGGCCTGCTGGTCGATGCTGCCATAGGGTGGACGGAGATAGACTGGCCGCGTCCCGGTCGTGTTGAAAATTGCGTTCTGGGTGTTCTGGATCTCGGTCTGGATCTGCGCGTCACTCAGCAGCGCCAGATCTTGGTGATCGAAGGTGTGGTTCGCGAGCTGGTGCCCATCGGCCAAGACGGCCCTCGACTGCTCGGGATAGGCGTTGACCATCTCTCCGAGCTCGAAGAACGTGGCTTTCACCCCTTCGGCCTTAAGAACTGCGAGGACCTGCGGTGTCCAGGTCGGATCCGGTCCGTCGTCGAAGGTCAGGGCGATTTTTTTCGTTGTTCCGTCGTCATTGAGGATCGTGGCGGTGGCGGAGCTCGGCTGCCCCAGCGTGCCGCCGCCGGTGATCGCGCCAAGCTTCGCAATGACGCTCTCGTTCGACTCGACCACCGAGTCCGGCACCGTGGTGATCGTGAAGCTGGCCGTCGTCGCCCCAGCCCCGAAGGTCAACACCCCGCTGTTCAGACCCGCCACGGTGTAGTCGGTGCCGCTGGTCGCGGTGCTGCCGGAGAAATCGATCGCCACCGATCCAGCCTGGCTCGCATCACCGGTGCGGCTCACCGTGTAGGTGATCGTGTTGCCGGTGCCGGTGTTGCCCTCGCTCACCGAAGCGGGTGCGGCGATGGTATAGCTCATGGCCGCCGCGACGTCGTCATTGAGGATCGTGGCGGTGGCGGAGCTCGGCTGCCCCAGCGTGCCGCCGCCGGTGATCGCACCAAGCTTCGCAATGACGCTCTCGTTCGACTCGACCACCGAGTCCGGCACCGTGGTGACCGTGAAGCTGGCCGTCGTCGCCCCAGCCCCGAAGGTCAACACCCCGCTGCTCAGACCCGCCACGGTGTAGTCGGTGCCGCTGGTCGCAGTGCTGCCGGAGAAATCGATCGCCACCGATCCAGCCTGGGTCGCATCACCGGTGCGGCTCACCGTGTAGGTGATCGTGTTGCCGGTGCCGATGTTGCCCTCGCTCACCGAAGCGGGTGCGGCCGCGATGGTATAGCTCATAGCTGCCGCGGGACCGGTCCCGAAATCGAACTGGTCCGTCGCGGCATTGTAGGTCACCGCCGTCACGCCTGGGAGGGCGATGTCGAAGTCCTGGCCGGCCGTGAAGATCTGATCACCGTTGACGTCGATCTGCAGGTGGCCGTCCTTGAACTGGATGTTCGAGGACGCGGAGAAGGAGGGGCCGACGGCCGTGTTGGTCGTGAGAGCTGCGAGCGTTGAGCCGTTCAGGCGCAGAAGGGCTTCCATGCCAGCCGAAAAGTCGATGTGATCGCCCGATGTGGCGACAATCGTGTCCGACTGGCCGGCCCCCACGTCGCTGCCGAACGCTGCCGCGAGGTAGCGATAGGTGTCGTCGCCGGCGCCGCCGTCAGCGGTATCGTTTCCGGCCCCGCCGATCAGGATGTCGTTGCCGCCACCGCCTGTGAGCGTGTTTGCCCCCCCATTACCGGTGAGGGTGTCGTTGCCGGCGCCGCCGATCAGGTTCTCGATGCTGGTCAGGGTGTCACTGCCAGCCCCACCCGTGTTTTGCGCGGCCGTGATCGCCAGGCTCACATTCACCGCCGTGGTGGCACTGGCGTAAGACGCCGTGTCGTTGCCGTCACCGCCGTTCAGGATGTCGTTGCCCGCACCGCCTTCGAGAACATCGTTGCCTGCACCGCCGTCCAGAATGTTGTTCCCGGCATTGCCGCTCAGCTTGTCGTCGCCGGAGCTCCCGGTCAGGTTCTCGATATTGACCAGGGTGTCGGTCCCGCCAGCGCCCGTGTTCTGAGCCGTGGCTAGGGCGAGGCTGACGGTCACTCCCCCTGTTTTGATATCCGCATAGGTGGCCGTGTCGATGCCGGCACCGCCGTCGAGCCTGTCGTTGCCCAGGCCGCCGGCGAGAAGGTCGTCATCTGCTCCGCCCGACAAGGAGTCGTTTCCAACACCGCCGAACAGGATGTCGTCCCCGCCGGCGCCCGTCATCGTATTGTCGCCATCCGTTCCGACCAGGATGTCGGTTGCCGCGCTGCCTACGAGACCGGCCGTGAGCGAATATTCGAATGCGCCCGTGTCTTTCAGTTGTTCTACGCGTTTCACCGTGCTCGTCGAATCGTACTGCCCCTGCACGGTGACAGTATCGCCGCCGCCGGCGTCGATGACGAGATCAGAACCGGACCGATAGAACAGCATCTGCACTGCTTTTCGGCCGGTGAAGTACAGGCGGTCGATGATGCTCTGCGAGGCGTCACCGCCTTCCTCACTGACGATGTCGGTGCCGCTCCCGACCCCGAACTGATAGGTGTCCGCGCCTTTCAGGCCTTTCAGAAGATCGTTGCCCGTTCCGGCTCTGCTTCCGACCAGCACATCTGCCGAATTCGTTCCAGTGATCGTCGCCATGTCCGGCCCTCGGTTGGTCGACAAGAGCCTCAGGCGGACGCTCTGAGGTGAGTTCATAATCCCTTCGACCGGACGAAAACAGAACAACAATTCCGGAGTAGAGCGGAGCGTCTATCCAGATCGTGATGGCACCCTCTCGATCCGCCCGAAGTCCAGAGCCCGGGAACGGACAATGAAGCTGAAACACGCAAGGGATTTCATCACTCGATGCAGCGAACATCACCGGGACAGGAAATTTGGGATTACCCGCTGTTGACTAGGTGTCGGCATCCACCAAAATGATGACACCCGCCAACAACTGTACCTTTGTGGCCCGTTCCCCCGTCATGATCCGGCGGCCGTGTGAGCCCGAATCGCGAGACCGCCTGCGGCAAGATCGGCGGGCCTATGCCCAACGATTCGCCTGAGGGACCGCGCCGGATGAGGCAGGGTTCGTCGCCCCGAGTCGGGCCTGAGGACGCTGCGCGGGACGCGCGATCGGCCAGGTTCTCCACGGCAGCGCCCGCATGACGGAGGCGGTCCGTCGCGCACGACAGCTCCGTCAAGAGCGTGTGAGGGCCGCCCCCAGGCGCTACGGCGTCAGCCCCGCGACGATGCAGACATGGCGAGCCCGACGGACAAGGGCGGACGCGGCCATGGGGCCGAGGAGCCCCGCTCGAATGTCCTGACGCCGGAGGAGGAGGCGCTCATCGTCGCCTTCCGGCGGCACAGATTGCTGCCGCTGGACGACTGCCTCTACAGGAGAGGGCAAGTTCTACCTCTTCGTCGCCATGACAGAACCTGGAAGCTCGCCATTCCAAATCTGGAGGCGGAGGCCAACCGCTACAGGGCATCAGACTTCTCACGTGCGCTGCGGCCCATGATGCGGCCCATGATGCGGCCCTCTGCCGGCAGGTGGCGGATCCGACAGGCGTTACGATCTTCTGAGGCCCCGCGACGGGGGTGGGCCGCGTCGGCGCCGGTCGAACTATCCGGACTAGCCATTCGTGATTACTGTGTCCTTGTGGCGGACTGCAGACCGTACGTGTATAGTCTCGCCCTGGTACGGTTGATCAAAGGCATGTCCATGAAACATCCGATCTTCAGTCCGATAACGAACTCACACACGTCCGGCGATCGGAGTGTCGCGTTCAGCCCGTACTTCCCGAATGCTGGACAGGATATCGCGAGCAAGACCAAAACGACGTTCTTCTGCCCTTACTTCCCCGTTCAGATGCGGACGGAGACAGGCGGCTGGCCGCTCGAAGCCCCGGCGGCCCCGAAGCGGAGCCCGTAGGAGACGACCGCGAGGCGAACTGCATACGCAAGATTCCCGTTCGGTCTGAGCCGTACGAGTCTGGGGCGGTACGCCGAGGAAGGCAGGGGTGTCGAGACGGCGATACCGCACGGCAGGTTGATCCGGCCGGTGGCGCTCCTCCGCGAGTGGCTGGAAGCGGCCGGCATGAGGGACGGGCCGGTGTTCCGTCCCATCTCGCGCTCGGGAGAAGTCCGCGGCGCATTCATGGCGGATTGCACTGTAACGCGCTCGACACCGTCAAGCCGCCCCCACGCGTCACGACGCAGGCCATGGCCGACATCGTGAAGACGTGTGCGACCGCTGCCGGCCTCGACGCCTCGACCTTCGGGGCCCGCAGCCTGCGGGCCGGCTACATCACGACAGCGGCCGAGCGGGGAGCGGATCTCGCCTGGATCCTGGATCAGCCGGGACACCGCGCTCCGCGGACGGTGCTTGGCCACATTCGCCGGGCGAACGCTTGCAAAGATCTATTGAGCAGCGGGTTTCTCTCGGTCAGCGGAGTTGCTCCAAGGTGATCCTGCATAGCTCTTCGCGGGTAAGACCGTAGGTTTGCGGCCTCCAAACAGGATGGAAGATGGCGGCCTTGGGAGCGGCGGAGGAGCGCGACCGCACCGGCATCCGCTTCATTTCAGCGATGGTGTGCAGGTGAATTCCAAAAGCCGCTCCGGCAGAAGCCGTAAAGCGGCGCGTGTGTTCAGAAGCGCCGCAGCCGAGAGCGAGCGACAGGCGCGCTGCGGACAGGGCAGCGATCAAACTGTGAAATCAACGGGGAACCGGGCTCGTCGCTCGATCAAGAGCAGGGGAAGCGGCCGAATGGATCTCATCCAATTTCGGCAGGTCGAGCCGGATCATCGTCTCGAAATGCCGGAGCGATCAGCGTCGGAGCGGTCGCACTCGGAAGCACAGACGGTGATCGAGGCTAGGTTCAGCATCTTGCGCCACTTTCGGTATGCGGAGGCGCTTTGGCGGGTAGGCGGACTGTCGACCCAGATCTGTATGATACGGCGCACTACACGTAATACTTCAGATACTTGTCAAACCTCTCGAAGATATTTTAGAATAGTACCTCTGCGCGCCCATCTACACCAAAAGATTTAACTTCGAAGCCTTGCAACATTCTGCCTTTTAACTTCTGTTGCGCCGAGGCTAGGTCGCCGTTCCGGAGAATGTCGCGGTCGAACGCTGTTTGGGAGCAACAAAGGCTTAGAGATTTCGCATGCGGCCGGAGGCACGCCCTGTTTTCTACAGCGAGAGCGGCCGCCGCGCTCGCCTCACCAACGGCACGCTGCTGCTGATCTCATGTCTCGCAGCGCTCGGATTGCTGGCCCTCGTCTACGGAATGCTGGTCGCGCCGCACCTGCCGGTGCCCGCCCCGGCGCCGTCCGAGACGGCGGCACCTGAGCAGGCGGTCGTCGCGCGCCGCGTCGTCGTGACAGACCCGATCAATCCGACATCGAACCGCCAAGTTCCGGCGTCGGCGGCGCAGGCCCTGCGCCTGGCCTACCTCTCCGGGAACGCCAACGCGGTCGACGCTCTCAAGCAGCGCGCCGCCGAGCTCGACGGCGTGCTGCCGGACTGGCTGGAGTTGCGGCAGGAGGACGGGCGCATCCGCATCCAGGTCGACGGCGACAGCGGCGAGGTCGCGCAGTGGCTCAAGGCGAACGCGCCGCGGCTGCAGATCTACCCGATCATCAACAGCAGCCTGACCAAGCACGAGACGAACCTTGCCTTCGCGCTCGGCGCCGCGCGCAGCAAGATCATCACCGAGATCATCGCCTATCTGGAGGAGAACGGCTTCCCCGGGATCACGCTGCAGGTTCCGGACGGGACCCCCTTCAACGAGCGCGTCATCCTGCATTTCGTCCGCGACCTTCGGGAGCGCTTGGCCGAGCGGCAGCGGAAGCTGATCGTCATGGCGAGCCTGACGGATGGGGCAACCCGCATCGGCGATCTCGCCCGGGTCGCGGACTCCGTGCTCGTGACGACGCACGACAACGTCCAGCACGGCCGCCCGGCCCCGGTCGCGCCGCAGGGCTGGATCGAGGCGCAGCTCGCCGGGCTGTTCGCGCGCGTGGACCCGGCCAAGGTCATCGTCAGCATCGGCTCGGCCGCGTTCGACTGGGGGCCGCTCGGCCGGATGAAGCCGGTCTCCGTGCCCGCGGCCTGGATGCTGATGCAGAACGGCGGCACGCCCCTGACCTTCGACCAGCGCTCGCTCAACGCCACGTTCCGCTATCGCGACGACAAGGGGCGGCCGCACGAAGTCTGGCTGCTCGATGCGGTCACCGGCTTCAACCATCTCCGCGCAGCCCTGGCCTACAGGCCGGCGGGCGTCGCCCTCTGGGCGCTCGGCTACGAGGATTCGGGGATCTGGTCGATGCTGGGCCGAACGAGGCTCCCCGACGCGCAGGCGCTCGCCGCACTCGAGACGCTGCAGCCGGGCGGGGACTATTTCGGCACCCTGAACGCGGCCCTGGTCTCCGCAACTCCGGGCGGGCCGGGCAAGCGCAGCTTCGCCTACAACGAGCGCATCGGCCTGATCGTCGGACAGTCGATCTCGGAGGCACCCAGGCAGGCGCGCGTGGCGACGTGGTCCCCGGTCGCGAAGGACATGGTCGCGCTGACCTTCGACGATGGACCGGACCCCAACTACACCGCGAGGATCCTGGACATCCTCCGCGAGAAGGGCGCGAAGGCGACCTTCTACATCGTCGGCCGCAACGCCGTGCAGGTGCCGGGGCTGCTGCAGCGGATCTACGACGAGGGGCACGATATCGGGAACCACACCTTCTCGCACGCGCGCCTCATGGATAGCGGGCGGGAGCGCATCGCCGTCGAGCTGAACATGGCTCAGCGCGTCATCGAGGCGCAGACGGGGATCCGCACGACGCTGTTCAGACCGCCGGAGGCGTACACGAGCCTCTCCTTCCTCGACAGATCGCCGCTCCTCGTCGAGGTCGCGACCGAGCTCGGCTACCAGATCGGGTCGCTCGATGCGGATTCCTTCGACTGGGCGGCCGCCTCCTTCTCAGGCGTCCGCAAGAGCCACGTCGTCGATCACGTCGTGGGCACCGTCGCGAGTGGCCGAGGCCAGATCGTGCTCATGCACGATTCCGGCGGCAACCGGCAGCTGACCATCGACGCGCTGCCCGAGATCATCGACCAGCTTCACGCGAAGGGCTTCCGGTTCGTCACCACGCACGAACTCGTCGGCAAGCCGCGCGACGCCGTGATGCCGCCGACGCGGGCGCCGAGCTTCACGGAGTTCCTGAGCACCGAAGCCTGGCGCGCCGGGTCGCAAGCGGCGTCATGGTCCGGCGATGCCCTCCCGATCATCGCCATCACGACCTCCGTGCTCGCGATCTTCCGACTGACGCTGATCATCATCGGCGCCACCGCCCACCGTCTCCGGGGCGGCCACCGGGTCGCGGCAGGGGACTGGCAGCCGCGGGGGATCGCCGTCCTGGTGCCGGCCTACAACGAGGAGATCGTGATCCTGAAGACGATCCAGACGCTCCTCGCCTCCACCATCGCGGAGCGGATCGAGATCCTCGTCATCGACGACGGATCGACGGACGAGACCGCGTCGGTGGTGCGCATGGCCTATGCCGGGAACCCCGCGGTCCAGATCCACACCAAGGCGAACGGCGGGAAGGCCGCGGCGCTCAATTTCGGTCTCCAGAAGACATCGGCAGAGATCATCGTCGCCATCGACGGCGACACGGTGCTGCTGCCCGACGCGATCGAGCACCTGGCGCTCCACTTCGCGGACCCGGCGATCGGCGCCGTCGCCGGGACCGTCTCGGTGGGCAACCGGAAGACGCTCATCACCCGTTTCCAGGCGCTCGAATACACCCTGAGCCAGAATCTCGACCGCCGGGCCTTCGAGCTCATCAACGCCATCGGCGTCGTCCCCGGTGCGATCGGCGCGTGGCGGCGGGAGGCCCTGCTTTCAGTCGGAGGCTACTCCTCCGACACACTGGCAGAAGATGCCGACCTCACGATCTCCCTGGAGCTCGCGGGCTGGAAGGTCGTGTGCGAGCCCCGGGCCCGCGCCCTCACCGAGGCGCCCGAACGGCTCGGCGCCTTCCTCAAGCAGCGCTTCCGCTGGATGTTCGGCACCCTGCAGGTCGCCTACAAACACGCCGGCGCGAGCCTGCGGAGGCCGTGCGGGATCTCCTTCATCCTCGTCCCGAACGTCCTCCTGTTCCAGTTCCTGTTCACCCTGCTCGCGCCGCTGATGGATCTGATCCTCGTCTTCACGGTGATCACCAGCGTCGTCGACATCCTCGCGACGGGATCCAGGGGCCACGGGCACGAGACGCTCGAGCTGCTCGCGGCCTACTGGCTGATCTTCCAGATCTTCGACTGCCTCGCCGGGACCGCCGCCCTGCTCCTGCACGGGCAGTCGACGGAGTGGCGCCTGCTGCCGCTCCTCGTCCTGCAGCGGTTCTGCTACCGCCAGCTTCTCTACGCCACTGCCATCCGAACCCTGCTGACGGCCCTTCGGGGGACCTTCGTCGGCTGGGGCAAGCTCGTCCGGACCGGGAGCGTCGACCTGCCGGTCGCGCCGGCCCGAAGCCAATGACACCAGTGCAGAAGGGAGTGGAGCAATGACGGAGAGAAACCTGCCCCTGGAGGTGCCCGCGAAGCGGGTTCTGCGGATGGCTCTGTGCACCGCGGTCCTGGGCCTCGCCTCGACGGTCAGGGCCGAGGATCTCGCGGAAGCCCAGGTTCTGGCCCAACCACCGAAGGTCGAGCGGCTGACCAGCGTGGAGATCAATCGCCCCGCCGCCTACGCCATCGGCGACAAGCTCAAGATCACCGTCTTCGAGCATCTGCAGCCCGAGGCGCGGGACGGCGAGGAGCGGCGGGACATCGTCGCCTCGGCGATCGAGCGGCCCGAACTGTCGGGTGAGTACATCGTCCAGGAAGACGGCAACATCTACGTGCCCCTGGTGGGCTCTGTCGCGGTCGCCGGCACGTCGTTCCAGGATCTCGATCACGCGCTGTCGAGCGCGCTCAGCGGCAAGCTCAACGGCTCGGTGCGGGTCGGGATCCAGCTCGCGGAACGGGAACCGGTCTACGTTCTGGGGCCGGTCGCCAAGCCCGGCCCCTACAAATACATTCCGGGCATGAGCGTGCTGCACGCGCTGGCGCTCGCCGGCGCGGTCGAGACGGCGCCACAGGACCAGTGGCGCCTCCTCGACACGGCGCGGGAGAAGGAGCGCCTGCTCAAGTCGAGCGAGCGGCTGACCCGATCCCTCGCGCGGGCCGCGGTCCTCGTGGCTGAGCGCGACGGGTCGAAGCCCGCGACGAAGCGCCTGTTCGAACTCGTCGGCCCCCCTTCCGCCAAGTCACGCCTGACCGAGGCCGACACCTTCCGTCAGGTGGAACGGTCGAAGCGCAAGAAGCAGGAGGCCGCTATCGAGGCCGCCATCCAATCGTATGTGGCGGAGCTGACGATCCAGCGGAACAAGCTGGCGCAGGTCGAATCGAACATCGGCGATCGCAACCTGCGCGTGGATCACCTCAGCAAGCTTCGTGAGCGGGGGGCCACGACGGACGCGACCTTCTACACGAGCCTCACCGAACTCGGCGACGCCAAGGAGCGGTTCCAGGACGCCAAGGCCGTGATCGCCCAGACCGAGCACCGCATCTCCGATCTCCTGCACGACCGGCTCCGGATCACGGTCGAGGGCGAGGTCGACCGCGAGCGCGAGATCCGGGAGCTGCAGAGCATCATCGACGAGGAGGAGCTGACGCGGGCCGCCGTCAGCACCGCGCTCGCCCAGCTTCCGGGCATCCTGGAGAGCCAGGCCGCGAGCCGGAAGGAGATGACGCTCACGATCCTGCACCGGACGCAGTGGGGCATGAAGCGGCGCCCGGCGCAGGAGGACTCGGTCCTGGAGCCCGGCGACGTGCTGCAGATCACGCCCGCCCAGGCCGCGCGAGTCGCCTCGCAATGAGGCTCCTGGCCGTCAGCGCCCGCTTGGCCGCCCTGGTGATGACCGCCGGGGCGGCGGCCGCAGCACCCACGGGGCGGCCGGTCCATCTCGGCGCCTACTACGCCAGCTGGGCTGCGGAGGCGGGATCGGCCTCAGGTCTCGACGACCGGCTGGCCGGGGTCCCGGCCGGCGTGACCGAGGTTTTCCTCGCGTTCATGCGCCCGGATGCGACCTATTCCGGCAACCTCGATCTCACCGGCACCGGGCTGCAGGTGCCCTATCCGGGACCGGTCCTGAAGGCGTCGATCGAGGCGCTGCGGGCACGAAGCCCGGGTATCCGGATCCTGGTCTCGGTCGGCGGCGAGGAATACGCGAACTGGCGCGGCTTCGATGCGCGCACGATCCGCCGCGTCGTCGAGGATTTGGGGCTCGACGGTGTCGATCTCGACTTCGAGCCGGCCGATCCCAAGTGCCGGCAGCGCTCGGGCCAGATGTCGTGCGACAGCGATGCGCTGCTCCTCGATGTCGTCGAGGCCGCCCGCGCCGCCCTGCCGCGCCCGATCGCGCTGTGGCTCACCGCGACGAACACGGGCGCCTACGGCGAGGGCGCCTGGAGCGAGGCGCGCCCAATCGGGGGCCCGACCTATGGGGCGTTCCTGCCGCTCCTGCGCGACCCGGGCCGGCGGGCGCTCCTCGACGGCCTCAGCATCATGGCCTACGACGCCGGGCCGACCTACCGGCCGCTCGACGCCTACGCGGCCTACCGGAGCCGCTTCGAGGGCCCGATCCTGATCGGGTTCACGTCGCCGCCGGAAGCCTGGGGGGGCCACGTCTACACCCTGCCGAAGGCCGTCGAGACCGTCCGGTCCGCCATGCGGAAGGGCGCGAACGGGGCGATGGTCTGGGCGATCGGCAAGGAGGCGCCGTCCGATCCGGGCCCGGAGCGGCCGGGCCCCGACGACCTCATCACAGCCCTCATCCAGGCCGTCGCGATGAAGGACTAGGTCGGGGATCGAGCCTGCCCGGAGGCGCGGAACGGGTCCTGCGCCTCAGTCTCGCCCGCGAGGCAGCCCACCGAGCCATCGGCTAGGACGACGGACTGGGCCGAGGAGGTGCCGCAGATGGTCGAGCGCTTCTATTTCGATCTGGTGAGCGGGGAGACGGTGATCCTCGACAACAGGGGCATCGAGGCGGCGAGCCTCGAGATGGCGGTCGCCGCCGCGGAAGAGGCGCTCCACGAGCTTCGCGACACCGGCGAGGTCCGGGATTTCGACGGCGCCTGGACCCTGCTGATCCGGGATACCTGCGGGACGCTGATCCGGCGCATCGAGATCATGGCCTATCTCGCCGCGAGCTATCTTGGCGGGATCTGCGCCGGGTGGCTCCTGCTGCTGGGCGACATCTGACCGTAGGGGGACAGGGCGGGCCGCGAGACGGCGGTGGCATGGGCCTGTGGACCGCTCGGCCGCAAACGTCGTCTGCGGGCGCAGCAAGGTCATTGTCGAACCTCGCCGACCAGCCGCGCAGGAATGAGGCTCGGGAGCATGCCAAAGTCGCGGCTGGTCTCAGCCGAACCAACGGCTTAGCCGAATCGAAGGTCCGCTTCAGGGAGGGCACATGAGCCGCCTGAACGGCCGAAATGGGCTCGAACCCGAATGTCGGCTCTCGGACGGCATTCCGATGACGGCTCCCCACCCGAACCAGGCACCTCAGCACGACATCACGGTCCCGGAACACCTCGCCCGCTCAATGCGTCCGGCGCCTCGAAGACGAGCGCATCGTGCGCCGGCAGGAGCATGCGCACGGTGAGCTTCTCGGCCGCGAGCGCGCCCTCCATCCGCGTCATGGCGCGGCGGAGGATGTCGGCCGCATTGCCCTGGATCGGGGCGTTGATCGCCTGACGCTCGACGCTTCGCCTCTCCTGCCGGTCGTTCGGGCGGTTTCTGCGGATCAGAGGCCGGCCTCGTCCCGCGCCGGCCTGTCGCGTCGGAGGATCCTGCCAGGACCAGGGCCTCAGCGGCCACGCATCGGCCACGCCCTTCGGCGTCGGGCGGGACGCTTCGCGGAATCGAGGCTGAGCGCCCGACATCGCGCCAGCGGCGACGCCCGGGGCGCCGGATGAACGCGCTCGGCGCAAGCAACCCAAAGGTGCCGCCTGAGCCGAAAGGCCCGTTATATTGCGACCATAAGTAGATATGCCGTCGATCTGGGCATTATCGTCTGCAAGGTCGGCCCACTCATCCAGATATGACACCGCGTTTCACCCTTCTTTAACGAGGATCATCTATCCATCACCCTGAACACGATCACAGCAAGATCAGGGGCGGACCGCGCCGTCATGCGTCACACTCGCTCGATCAAGGTCGCCCTGCTCGCCCCGATCGCGGGCCTCTCGGGCCTGCTGCTCTTCGCCGAGAGCCGCTCCTCGCTGGAAGCTTGGCGCGAGGCGCGCGCGGCGCAGACGATCCAGGCGTTCGACGGCGGGGCGAACAAGTTCGCGGCCGGCCTCTTCGAGGTGCTCATGGAGCGCCTCGCCACCAATAACGGGCTGCAGGCGGCCGGCCCGGCGGGCCCCGAGGTGCTGAACGAGATCAAGCGGCGGCGCCTGGCGGTGGAGCAGAATTTCGACGTGGGGCTCGCCGCCCTCGAGCAGTTCGATTTTCCCGACAAGGCGCAGCTGGTCGGCAACCTCAAGGCGGCGCTCCAGGCGGCGAACGCGGCGCGCCGCCAGGCGGATGCCGCGCTTGGCGTGCCGCGGGAGCAGCGCGACGAGACCCTGCGCAAGACCTTCGTCCCCAGCATCACGGCCTCGGTCAATGCCGCCCTGAAGGTCTGGTTCGCCGCCCTCCACGACGCCGCCGCGGGCGATCCCACCCTGGCGCGCCTCGCGACGATCAAGGAACTCGGCTGGCGCATGCGCGACGTCGCGGGGCTCGAACGCTCGAACATCGCCTCCGCCATCACGTCCGGCGCCCCCCTCCCCCCGGAGCGCGTCGCGGAGAACGCCTCCATCCGCGCCCGGGTCGACCTGCTCTGGCAACAGCTCGAGAACCTGACCGCGGATGCGCAGACCCACCCGGCCATCCGGCAGGCGCTGACCGGCGCCAAGGACGCCTATTTCGGAGGGTTCCGGACGCTCGCCGACCAGATGCGGGCGGCCGGCGGCGAGGCCGGCTCGTACCCGATCCAGACGGCGCAATGGGTCGAGACGACGACCCCGCAGCTCGGCACGCTCCTGCAGGTGATGTTCGCGGCGAGCCGCGCCAGCGAGGTGCGGGCGGAGAGCCTTCGCCAGGACGCCCTCTGGACGCTCGTCTCCCAGCTCGGCGTCCTGCTCCTCGCGCTGGCCGCCGCGGCCGGTGCCGCGCTCGTCGCGCTGCGCGGGGTCGTCACGCCGCTCTCGCGCCTGACCGCGACGATCCACGCGCTCTCGGCCGGCGACACGGCCGTCGCGATCCCGGGTACGGAGCGGCGGGACGAGATCGGCGCAATCGCCAAGGCCCTGACGCTGTTCCGCGACGCCCTCGTCGAGCGGGCGCACCAAGCCGCGCTCACCGCGTCGCAGGCCGGCACGTCGGCGCTGCGGGCCCGGACGATGGCCGAGCTCGTCGGACGCTTCGAGAGCGAGGTCGGCGGCCTGGTGCAGGGTCTGGCGCGGTCCGCGTCCGAACTGGAGACGACCGCGACGATGATGACGGCGACGGCCGAGCGCACGAACCGGCACTCGGACCATGTCGCCGTGGCGGCCGAGGAGACGGCCGCGAACGTGCAGACGGTGGCGGCCGCCGCGGAGGAACTCGCGGTCTCCGCGAGCGCGATCGGGGCGCAGATCGCGCAATCCTCGGCCATCGCCGGCAAGGCGCTCGAGGATGCGCAGCGCACCAACGAGACGGTGCGGACGCTGGTCCACGGAGCCCAGAAGATCGGCGACGTCGCGGCCCTCATCAGCGGCATCGCGGGCCAGACGAACCTGCTCGCGCTCAACGCGACGATCGAGGCGGCCCGCGCCGGCGAGGCGGGGCGCGGCTTCGCGGTGGTCGCCGCCGAGGTGAAGGACCTCGCCACCCAGACCGCGCGGGCGACCGAGGAGATCACGGGCCAGATCACCCAGATCCAGACCGCGACGAGCCACACGGCGGACGCGATCCGCGGGATCGGCCAGACGATCGAGGAGGTCTACCGGATCGCGGGCACGGTCGCGGCCGCGGCCGCGGAGCAGCAGGCGGCGACCCAGGAGATCGCGCGAACGGTCGCGAAGGCGGCGCAGGGCACCGACGCGGTGTCGCGCACGATCGTCACCGTGCGCGAGGCGGCGACGCAGACCGGATCGGCGGCCGGTCAGGTCCTCGACGCGGCGGGCGCGCTGGCCGGGCGGTCGACCGTTCTCGACCGGGAGGTCGGAACGTTCCTCGCGGGCATCCAGGCCGCCTAGGGCCGCGACGGCCGAACGGCCCGGCCGTCCCGATTCCCGACCGCAGCGCGCCTGCGGGCTGCACGCCACCTTCCGAACGCGGGCCCCGCCGGAGCGCGGCCCCCTTCCCTCAATGCGCCTCTTCCCAGTTCCCGGCGGCCCGCGCCTCCACCGCCAGCGGCACCCGCAGCGTGATGCCGGGATGCGGGGCCTCCTCCATCACCCGTGAGATCACGGGCAGCGCCCGCTCCACCTCGTCCTCCGGCGCCTCGAAGACGAGCTCGTCGTGCACCTGCAGGAGCATGCGCACGTTGAGCTTCTCGGCCGCGAGCGCGCCCTCCATCCGCGTCATGGCGCGGCGGATGATGTCGGCCGCCGTGCCCTGGATCGGGGCGTTGATCGCCTGGCGCTCGACGCTCGCCCGCTCCTGCGGGTTGTTCGAGCGGATCTGCGGGTAGTGGCAGACGCGGCCGAACAGGGTCGTGACGTAGCCCTTGTCCCGGCAGAAGCGCTTGGTGTCGTCGATATAGGCGCGGATGCCGGGGAAGCGCTCGAAATACTGCTTGATGAAGGCCGAGGCCTCCTGCTGCGGGATGCCGAGCCGGTCGGCGAGGCCGAAGGCCGAGATGCCGTAGATGATGCCGAAATTGATGGTCTTGGCCCGGCGCCGCAGGTCCGGCGTCATCTCGCCGAGCGGCACGCCGAACATCGCGGAGGCGGTGGCCGCGTGGATGTCGATGCCGTCCTCGAAGGCTTGGCGCAATTGCGGGATGTCGGCGATGTGGGCCAGGAGCCGCAACTCGATCTGGCTGTAATCGGCCGAGATCAGCTTGTTGCCCTCGGCCGCCACGAAGGCGCGGCGGATGCGGCGGCCCTCTTCTGTCCGGATCGGGATGTTCTGCAGGTTCGGGTCGGAGGAGGAGAGCCGGCCCGTGGTGGTGGCGGCGAGCGAGAACGAGGTGTGGACCCGGTCGGTCCGCCGGTCGGCGTGCTCCTGCAGCGAATCCGTGTAGGTCGATTTCAGCTTCGAGAGCTGGCGGTATTCGAGGATTTTCTTCGGCAGCTCGTGGCCTGCCTGCGCGAGCTCCTCCAACAGCGTCGCGGGCGTGGCCCACTGGCCGGACGGTGTCTTCTTGGCACCGGGCAGGCCCATCTTGCCGAACAGGATGTCGCCGATCTGCTTGGGCGAGGAGACCGAGAATTTCTCGCCTGCGTCCTCCTGGATCTCCTCCTCGAGCCGCGCCAGGATCTGGGCGAAGTCGCCCGACAACCGGCTCAGCATGTTGCGGTCGACCCGGATGCCCTGGCGCTCCATGCGGGCGACGACGGGGAGCAGCGGGCGCTCCAGCGTCTCGTAGACGGCGACGCGGCGCTCGGCGACGAGGCGGGGCTTCATCATCCGCCAGAGCCGCAGCGTCACGTCCGCGTCCTCGGCGGCGTAGGCGGTGGCCTTGTCCAGCGGCACCTTGTCGAAGGTGACCTTGGCCCGGCCCGTGCCCGCCACGTCCGAGAAGGTGATGGGCTGGTGGCCGAGATGGCGGCGGGCGAGCTCGTCCATGCCGTGGCCGCCCTTGCCGGCATCGAGCACGTAGGAGATCAGCATCGTGTCGTCGAAGGGCCCGACCTCGATGCCGTAGCGAGACAGGACCAGCCAATCGTATTTCAGGTTCTGGCCGACCTTGAGCACGCCCGGGTTCTCGAGGAGCGGCTTCAGGCGCTCCAGCGCCGCGTCGAGGGCGATCTGCTCGGGGAGCAGGCCGTCGCCGCCGGCCGCCGCGCCGTCGCCGAAGAGATCGCCGGCCTTGGCGTCCTTGCGGTGGGCGAGCGGGATGTAGGCGGCGCGGCCCGGCGCGGTGGCGAGCGAGACGCCGACGAGGCCGGCGCGGTTGGCGTCGAGGTCGTCGGTCTCGGTGTCGACCGCGAGGACGCCCGCCTCCTCCGCCTCGGCGATCCAGGCGTCGAGCTGCTCCAGCGACAGGATCGTCTCGTAGGACGCCGTGTCGAAGGGCTTCACGGCCTCCGCGGCGCGGGACGCGACGAGGTTCGAGGGTCCGGGCTCGGCCGCCGCGCGGGGCTTCGGCGCGGCATCCGGCAGGCCGAGATCGGCGAAGGGGTCGACCTCGGGGGGGCCTGCCCCCTCCGGCCGGTCGAGGCCGCCGGCCGCGGCCTCGGGGTCGGGCGGCACGTCGCCGAAGAAGGGCAGCGCGTCGCTGCCGCCATTCGCGTTGGCGTAGGCGTGCGGGGCGCCGCCGGGCAGGAGGCTCGGGTCCGGCTTCACCGCCTCGGGGTCGACGTGGAGCATCTGGGCGATGCGCCGCGTCAGGGTGTTGAACTCCATCGCCTTGAGGAAGCCGACGAGCCTCTCGGGGTCGGGCTTGGGCAGGCGCAGATCGTCGAGGGGGACGGGGACCGGCACGTCCTCCATCAGCGCCACGAGCTGTCGCGAGAGGCGGGCCTGATCGACGTTGGCGAGCAGCGTCTCCCGGCGCTTCGGCTGCTTGATCTCGCCCGCGCGCTCCAGCAGCGCCTCCAGGCTGCCGAATTCCTTGATCAGCGCGGCGGCCGTCTTGAGGCCGATGCCCGGCACGCCCGGCACGTTGTCCGAGGTGTCGCCGATCAGCGCCAGCGCGTCGCCGATCTGGCCCGGCTGCAGCCCCTCCCACTTGGCGATGATGGCCTCGACGTCGAGGTTGCGCTCGGGCCGGTAGCCCGGCTTGCCCTTGGCGCCCGATTCGAAATCGTAGAACCGCACCAGCGGCCCCACGAGCTGCATCAGGTCCTTGTCGGAGGAGACGATGATGACGCCGGCGCCCCGCGCCTCCGCCTGCCGGGAATAGGTGGCGATGAGGTCGTCCGCCTCGTAGCGCTCCAGCTCGACCGCGTGCAGGCCGAAGGCGCGCACGGCCTCGCGCATCAGCGGCATCTGGCGCTTGAGGTCGTCCGGCGCGTCGGGGCGGTGGCCCTTGTAGTCGGGGAACATCTCCTTGCGGAACGAGCCCTCCGACTTGTCGAACACGATGCCGAGATGGGTCGGGCAGACGCCCGCCGCCCCCTCCTGCACGAACTGGGCGATCTTGGCGCAGAACAGCCGCACGGCCCCGGTCGGCAGCCCGTCCGAGGGCCGGAAATTGTAGCGCTCCGGCTGATTTATCGACTGGAAATAGGCGCGGAAGATGAAGGAGGAGCCGTCGACCAGGAGAACCTGATCGCCGGGGCCGACGGGGGGGCTGGTGTCGGTCATGGTCTCTGCGGGCGGACGGACAAGGAGGCGGCCTCCTGTCTAAAGGGCCGCCCGCCCGAAGGCTACGCCGCTCAGGTCGCGGCCCCCACCGTATCGGCCATCCGCGCCTGCCGCGTGCCGAGGGGCTGGGGCCGGCCGACCGTGGTGTCCTTGGCGGTCTGGTGCTCCATCTCGGCGTTGATCTCGGCCCCGACCAGCACGATGATCGTCGAGATCCAGATCCAGGTCATGAAGCCGATCGCGGCGCCGAGAGACCCGTAGGTCTCGTTGTACTTGCCGAAATTCGACACGTAGTACGAGAAGCCGACCGAGGCGACGAGCCAGAGCACGGCGGCAATCGCCGAGCCCCAGGTGACCCAGCGCCAGCGCGGCGCGTCGCGGCTCGGGCCGTAGCGGTAGAGCAGCGCGAGGCCGAGCAGGACGCCGAAGAGCAGCACGGGCCAGCGCAGGAGCGCGAGGTACCACGCGTCGGAGGAGAGCCCGATCGTGTTGAACACGACCGGCAGCACCACGATGCCGACGAGGGCGAAGACGATGAACAGCAGCGCCCCCGCCGTGAAGGTCAGCGAGCGCAGGTTGAGCCAGAGGAAATTGCGCTTCTCCCGCTCCTCGTAGACGATGTTGAGCGCGTCGAAGACCGCCTTCATGCCGCCGTTCGCGCTCCAGATCGAGAGCAGGAGGCCGGTGAAGAAGGTGAGGCCGAGCGTGGTGTCGCCCTTCTCGGCGATGCGCTTCACCTGCTCGCCGACGATGTCGAGGGCGCCTTGCGGCATTACGCCCTGCAGGCTCGCGAGGTGCTGGTTGATGGTCGAGACATCGGCCACCAGCCCGTAGCAGGAGACAAGGGCGGCGACCGCCGGGAAGATCGCCAGCAGCACGTAGAAGGTGACGCCCGCCGCGACCGAGACGAGGCGGTTCTCGCTGATGTCGTGAAAGACCCGCAGGCCGATATCCTTCCAGCCGCTCGCCGGGATCTCGGAGGGCGTGGTGGCGTCCCGGCCGCGGCTCGTCTCGGTCGCGGCGACGCGGTGCGCGTCCTGGCCCTCATGGGAATCGGACGGCTCGCGCGGCGCCTCCGCCGGGCCGTTTCCCGCCGCCCGTGCGAGGGGTGCGCGGCGGCGCGGCAGGGCGACGAGGCCGAGAAGCGCGGTCGCGAGCGCCACCGTCCACACGGTCGAGTTCCGGCGCTCGAGGTTGTCGGTGCCCGTCACCGCGTCGTTTCGCGTAACCATCGTCTGCCCGTCCTCGATCTGACGCGTGATCCAGCGCAACAACGGACATCCTGCGGCGCGGTTTCACGCAATCGTGTTCGGCATCCACAGCGAGACCTTGGCCGCAGGCCGGTGAAATCTGGTCGCGTCATCCGCCAGCGGCCGCGAGATCGTTCGCCGACCGGCCGAAACGAGACCGCTCCGGGGCGTTGTCCCGTCGAGACCCCATTCCGGGATGCGACGGGCTTGTCCGACGTCGGATGTCCGTGCGGTTCGGCACGTCGAGTGCCCTGCGGCACGGATTTCGGCGCCAAGCTCGGCTAGGACGTGCCATCCCCGCTCAGCCGCAGCGTCCCGGGCTCCCCGCCCGGCGATCGCCACAGGAGACCCAACGCCCGTGCCGCACGCGACCGAGCTGATCGCCATCATCGCCCTAGGCCTCGTGCTCGCCTTCGTCTGCGGAATGGTCGCGCAGCGCCTCAAGCTGCCCCCGCTCGTGGGCTACCTGCTGGCGGGCGTCCTCGTCGGCCCCTACACGCCGGGCTTCGTCGGCAACAGCGAGCTCGCGGGCCAGCTCGCCGAGATCGGCGTGATCCTCCTCATGTTCGGCGTCGGGCTGCACTTCTCGATCAAGGACCTCATGGCGGTGCGCAGCATCGCGCTGCCGGGCGCCGTGGTGCAGATCGCGGTGGCGACCGCGATGGGCGGCGGCCTCGCCCTGGCCTGGGGCTGGAGCCTCGGGGCCGGCCTCGTCTTCGGCCTCGCCCTGTCGGTGGCGAGCACCGTGGTGCTCCTGCGCGCGCTTGAGGAGCGCGCGCTCCTCGACAGCGACAAGGGCCGGATCGCGGTGGGCTGGCTCATCGTCGAGGATCTGGCGATGGTGCTGGCCCTCGTGCTCCTGCCCGCCCTGGCGCCCTCCCTCGGCGGCAGCGAGGGCGGCGGCCATCACGGCGGGGGCGGCAATCTCTGGCTCACCCTCGGCCTGACGCTCGCCAAGGTCGCAATCTTCGCGAGCCTGATGCTGATCGGCGGGCGCCGCTTCGTGCCCTGGCTCCTCGACCAGGCGGCCCGGACGGGCTCGCGGGAGCTCTTCACCCTGGCCGTGCTGGCGCTCGCGCTCGGCATCGCCTTCGGCTCGGCGGAGCTGTTCGGCGTCTCCTTCGCGCTGGGCGCCTTCTTCGCCGGGATGGTGCTCGCCGAATCCGACCTCAGCCATCAGGCGGCGGCCGATTCGCTGCCCCTGCAGGACGCCTTCGCGGTCCTGTTCTTCGTCTCGGTCGGCATGCTGTTCGACCCCGGCATCCTGATCCGGGAGCCGCTCTCGGTGCTCGCCGTCCTCGGCGTCATCCTCCTCGGCAAGTCGCTCGCGGCGGTGGCGATCGTGCTGGCCTTCCGGCACCCGGTCGGCACGGCGCTGACCATCGCGGCGAGCCTCGCGCAGATCGGCGAGTTCTCCTTCATCCTCGTCAGCCTCGGCCTGTCGCTGAAGCTCCTGCCGACGGAAGGGCGCGACCTCATCCTCGGCGGCGCGCTCCTCTCGATCACCCTGAACCCGCTCTTCTTCGCCCTCGTCGCGCGGATCGAGCGCCGGCTCGCCGACCGGCCGGAGCTGGCCGCCCGGTTCGAGCGCAGGGGCGCGGGCGAGGTCGCGATGGCGGTCGAGACGGCGCCGCGGCGCGGCCACGCGGTGGTGATCGGCTACGGGCGCGTCGGCAGCAGCATCGGCAAGGCGCTCCAGACCTGGGACCTGCCCTACGTGGTGGTGGACCGCGACCGGCGCCGGGTGCTCGAACTGCGCGAGCAGGGGATCGACGCCGTGTTCGGCGACGCCACCGCGCCCGGCATCCTGGAGGCCGCCGACATCGGCAGCGCGCACCTCCTCGTGCTCGCGACGCCGGAATCGCACAATACCCGCCGGCTGGTGGAGATCGCGCGGGGCGCCAACCCGCGCATCGACACGCTGATCCGCACCCACAGCGACGCCGAGCGGCGCCGCCTGGAGGAGCAGAAGGTCGGCCTCGTCCTGATGGGCGAGCGCGAACTCGCCCTCGGCATGACGCTCTACGCCCTGCGCAGCCTCGGCGTGAAGGAGGGCGAGGCCCGCCTCTTCGTGGATTCGAGCCGCCAGCAGAGCCGGGCCGAGCCGGAGGCCGAGATCGAGGCCGGCCCGGTGGCGCCGGAACTGCGCCCGCACAAGGAGGCGGACGCGGCGGAGGCGTGAGGGGCGCCCTGCGGCCCGCTCAGGCGGCGGCGAGCGCGGCCAGATCCGCCCCGGCGGCGATGTGCTCGGACGCATCGAGGATCTCGATGCCGACGAGCCGACCCTGCGCGTCGTAATCGAGGACGATTCCGGCCCGCACCTCCTCGCTCTCGACGATGCGATCGTCTGCGAGGCGAAGATAGAGGGCGTCAGCCTCGGGGTCGTAGCGTGTCTTCACGTCTGATCCTCCTCCGGCCACGATCGAAGAACGCCGTGACGATCCTGCACACGTCACCTTCGAGAACAAATACCACGCGCAAGATGCGCCCACCACGTTGCGGCACGCTACCATAGGCGCGTCTGCGTTCGGGATGCTTCGCATCCGCCTCGACCGCCTCAGGGGCTCCGAGAACGGCCTCGACCCAGGCGCGTTCGATCTCGCGCTCTGCGAGACTGCCTAAAGCATGGGCAGTGTAGATGATCGCGCTCGCAGTCACCGCCTCGCTCTGTTCGCTGCAAGAGACTGATTACGGAAGCCTATAATATATTTGCAAGAGAAATAATGGCTCAGAATTGAATTCTCTTCGATCGAATGTTACCGTATCATGAGGCGGCGTCGTCCGAAGGGTTTAGGAATCATCCAGAATTCGCAGCGGCCCCCGACACCTCCTTTGAGGCCGCTGGTGCGGCAGCTCAGGATCGAGCCGAGAGCGAGAGTCCGATCGATCTCCGTTCTCAGAACGCATCGATCAGGTCGCGCAGGGCGTCCGGCCGGACATGGTCCTTCAGGCACGCCCTGTTCGCGACATCGACCGGCCTCGGGAACAGGTCTTCGATGAACTGCACCACGCCGACCTAGTCGTAGACGTCACGGACGGTGCTCTCGTCGATCTCGATCGGCACATCGACGTCGCTGTCGGGACCGGATTCGCGGCGCGCGGTCGAGCCGAACAGCCCGGCATGCCGAATGCCGAGGCGGCGCAATTCCCCCTCGTGGGATCGCAGGATGTCGATGGCGGCGGCACGGTCCATGGTCGGGAGCCTAGCCGGATCGTCGCGCTCCGCAACAGCCGGGCGCCCTCACCCCGCCAGTTCCCGCCCCAGCGCCTCGACCCGACGCAGGTCGCCGACGAAGGTCTCGTAGGCCTCCTGCTTCGCCTCGTCCGGCAGGCGCAGCAGGTAGGAGGGGTGGACCGTGATGAAGCCCTGGAAGCGGTTGTCGAGGCGCTCGAAGCGGAAGGGGCCGCGCGCCCGGGTGATCGGGATCGCCTTGCCGGTCAGCGCCAGGACCGCGGTCGCGCCCAGCGCCACGACGAGCTTGGGGGCGACGAAGTCGAGCTCGCGGTCGAGCCACCAGCGATAGTGGCTGACCTCGCCCGCCGTCGGCTTCTGGTGGATGCGACGCTTGCCGCGCTCCTCGAACTTGAAGTGCTTGACCGCATTCGTGAGATAGCAGGCCGACCGGTCGATCCCCGCCTCCGCCATCGCCCGGGAGAGGAGCTGGCCCGCCGGGCCGACGAAGGGCCGGCCCTGGCGGTCCTCCTGGTCGCCCGGCTGCTCGCCGACGAAGGCGATCGCCGCGCCGACCGGCCCCTCCCCCAGCACGGCTTGCGTGGCGCCCGGCACCAGCGGCTCCGAGCGGCGGATGATGCCGTTCAGCGCGTCGAGCGAGGCGGGATCCTGATCCGCCATCGCGGCGAGCGCGCGGGCGGGCTGGCGCTTCGTGGGCATCTGCGGCTCCCTCTCGATCATCGCGGCGGTGCGGGACGAGGCCTGGCGGATCAGCGCCGGGATCGCGGCGGTCTCGGGCATGTTGTGCCAGTACTTCTTCGGCATCTCCGCCCGCATGGCGCGCAGGTTCGTGCGGGCCGGGTTGAACGTGCTCTCGTAGTAATCCCGCCAGCCCGCCTCGAACCCGTCGCCCGGCGGCACGTCCTCGCGCCGGCCCGGCGGGCCGAAGCGGAGCGCCTCCCCATCCCATCGCGCCGAGCCCTCCGGCGTGAGAATCGTCCAGGCGAGCGAGCGGAACCGGTCCACGAAGAAGGGCGCGGCGGCCTCCAGGATGTGGTGCTCCGGCTCGAACCAGGCGACGAAGCGCTCGGTTCCGGCCTCCGGCACCCGCCGGAAGCGCAGGAAGGCGTGCATCTTGTGAAGGTCGCGCTGGATCGCCTTGCGCATCCCGTTGAGCCGGTGAACCAGGGGATCGCTGGCGATCTCGAGGAGATCGCGCTCGCCCGCGCGGATGCGCCAGATCAGGGCGTAGAGCAGCGCGTAGCGCTCGGGGTCGCGGTGGGGCACCACCATCGGCACGAGCGCGGCGGCCGCCCGCGGCAGCGCGACCGGCGCGTCCGAGGCCACGGGCGCCTCCGCCCCGAACAGGCAGGCCGAATCCGCCGCGGCGGACCAGACCACGCGCTCCGGCGGCACGCCCTCGGCGACGAGCCCGCGCACGGCGGCGCGGAAGCCCTCGAGGTCGGCGCCGGGGCGCAACGAGACGGCGCGGGTGACCTCTCGCTCAGAGAGGGACAGGGTGAGGGGGGCGAGTTCTCCGGATGCACCGGTGTCCCTCACCCCTGCCCTCTCCCGGAGGGGAGAGGGGGTCCGGCGCGGTTCCTGCCCGGCCATCTCAGAACAGGCTCAGCTGCGCCGCCGGCTCGGCGAGGCGCGCGCGCAGGTCGAGGCGGTCGGTCAGCGCGGTCGGGCGATAATCGGCCGCGATCAGGAACGGCCGCGCCCGCTTGAGCCCCGAGGTGAGGCGGGCGACGTCGTCGAGGCGCAGGCTCGTGTGGCGGCGGGCCTTGAGGATCTTGTCCACCGCGCGCGCCCCGAGGCCGGGGATCCGCAGCAACATCTCCCGGTCGGCCCGGTTCACGTCGACGGGGAAGCGGTGGCGGTTCTTCAGCGCCCAGGCGAGCTTCGGGTCGACGTCGAGGGCGAACATGCCGCCCTCGGTGGCGTCGGCCACGTCGTCGGGGCTGAATTCGTAGTACCGGATCAGCCAGTCCGCCTGGTAGAGCCGGTGCTCGCGCTGGAGCGGGGGGGCCTTGAGCGGCAGGATGGTCGAGCCGTCGGGGATCGGGCTGAAGGCCGAGTAATAGACCCGCTTGAGGCCGAACGTGCCGTAGAGATGCGCGCTCTTGCGGATCAGGGCCTCGTCGGAGGTCGCGTCCGCGCCCACGATCACCTGCGTCGACTGGCCGGCCGGCGAGAAGCGGCGGCGCTCGGCCTTGGCCTCCACGATGCGGCTGCCGATCTGCTCCATCGCCCCCTGGATCGAGGCGCCGTCCTTCTCCGGGGCGAGGCGCTCCAGGCTCGCCTCGGTCGGCAGTTCCAGGTTGATCGAGAGGCGGTCGGCGTAGAGGCCCGCCTCCTCGATCAGCCAGGGGCTCGCCTCGGGAATCGACTTCAGGTGGATGTAGCCGCGAAAGCCGTGCTCGCGGCGGAGCGTCTTCGCGACGCGGGTCAGGAGTTCCATCGTGTGGTCGGGCGACTTGATGATGCCCGAGGAGAGGAACAAGCCTTCGATGTAGTTGCGCTTGTAGAACTCGACCGTGAGCGTCACGACCTCGTCGACCGTGAACTTCGCCCGCCTCACGTTGGACGAGCGGCGGTTGACGCAATAGGCGCAGTCGAACAGGCAGTAATTCGTCAGCAGGATCTTCAGGAGCGAGATGCAGCGCCCGTCCGGCGTGTAGGCGTGGCAGATGCCGGCGCCCGTCGTCGAGCCGAGCCCGTCCTTGCCCGCGACCCGCTTCGGCGCTCCCGACGAGGCGCAGGAGGCATCGTACTTCGCGGCATCGGCCAGGATGCGCAGCTTCTTGGCAAGCGTCTCGTCCATGGGGACAAGATGCCGCTCGTTCGCGGTTTGTTCAAGGAGCGGGTCGGCACCGTCCCGCGCCGTGGCGCCGCACCCCGCCACACGCGGGCCCCCTCTCCCGTTCGGGAGAGGGTTGAGTGAGGGGTGCGACGTCCCCGGGCGGACCTGACCCCCTCACCCGGCCGGCTGGCGCAGACGCGACCTCTCGAAGGAGAGAGGCGGGGTGCCTCAGCCCTGCTTCAGCGTGGCGTTCAGCGTGATCTCGGCGTTGAGCACCTTCGAGATCGGGCAGCCCGTCTCGGCGGCGTGGGCGAGCTCCTCGAACTTCGCCTGGTCGATGCCGGGGATCGTGGCGGTGAGCGTGAGGGCGGACTTCGTCACCTTGAAGCCGGCGCCGTCCTTCTCCAGCGTCACGACCGATTCCGTCGTCATCTCGGTGGCGGCGAGGCCCGCCTCCTGGAGCTGGAAGGCGAGCGCCATCGTGAAGCAGCCCGCATGGGCGGCCGCGATCAGCTCCTCGGGGTTGGTGCCGGGCTTGTCCTCGAAGCGGGTGTTGAAGCCGTAGGGCTGGTCCGAGAGCACGCCCGACCCGGTCGTGATGCGGCCCTTCCCCTCCTTGCCATTGCCCTGCCAGACGGCGTGCGCCTTGCGATTGATCATCGGGATGTCCTGTCGTGGCGGGCGCCCCGCGCGGGATGCGCGGGCAGGGCCCGGATGCCATCCCGAGGTGGAGCGGCCTCGCGCGAAATCCAGCGGCGCGGGGTGGCTCAGCTGAACCCGCCCGCGCCCTCGTCGTCCCTGCCGGCCTCGCCCTCCGCGTCCACGGTGCGGCGGGCGAGATCGTAGGGGAAGCCCGCCCGGGCGAGCGCGGCGAGGTCCCGGTCGCGGTTGACGGCCCGCGCATCCGGCCGGCGGAAGGGTCCGAGGCGGCGGCGCTTAGCGTAGGCCAGGGCGGCGGCCTCCTCGGCCAGGGCGGGCTCGCCCTCGGGCGCCGCCTCGCGCTCGGCCTCCATCGCCGCCTCGATCGTGTCGCGGGGGACGCCCTTGGCCGCGAGCTTGGCGGCCGCGCCCCGGGCCGAGGCGCCGCGTCGGCGGAGCGTGGCGAGCCGGGCCGCGGTGAAGCGGGCATCGTCCACGAGGCCCGCGCGGACGGCCCGCGCCACGGTCTCCTCCACGAGGGGAGCGAAGGCGCCGGCCTCCTCGCCGCGGGCGCGGGTCCGTTTCTCGACCCGCCGCCGCAGGGTTCGCCGCAGCATCTCGGTCGAGGCGCTGTAGCGCTCGAGATAGTGGAGGGCCGCCCGCTCGAGCCAGGCCGCCGTCACGGGCGGCGCGGGCCTTGCTTCACGATTTCGCGGCGGCGCAACGTTTGGCGGAGTCACCGGTTCTTCACCTTTCGGACAGGATTACGATTCATGACTGGGTCATGGAAAGCACGAAACGCAGAGGGAAGCGGCCCGCGCTGCCCGCGCTCCTCGTGAGACGCGAGTGGCTCCTCGTCCTGCTCGCCCTCGGGCTCGCCGCCACCGCGGCGGCCGTCGTCTACCTGTCGCGCCCCACCACCCTCACCGTCGCCGTCGGCCCCCGCGACGGCGCCGAGGCCGCCCTGATGGAGGCCTACGCCAACGCGCTGGCCCGCGGCCGAGAGGACGTGCGCCTCAAGATCATCCCCTACGACGACGTGCGCGACAGCGCCGCCGCGCTCCAGGGGGGCCGCGCCGACCTCGCCGTGGTGCGGCCCGACGTCCACATGCCCGAGAACGGGCTGACCCTCGCGATCCTGCACGACGAGGCCCTCGTCATCGCCGCCCCCGAGGCCAGCGAGATCGACAGCTTCCCCGATCTCGCCCGCAAGCGCCTCGGCATCGTGGTGCGCCACAACGCCGACCTGCCCTTCCTGACGAACCTGCTCGCCTTCTACGACCTCGCCACCGCGAGCGTCGAGAATGCCGAGCCCGAGCTGAACCCGGGCCGGGTCGCCCTCGTGCAGCTGAAGCCCTCCGAGGTCACCGCGGCCATCGCCGAGAAGCGGGTCGACGCGGTCGCCGTCATCGCCAACCCGGCCTCGAAGGTCGCGGGCCAGACGGTACGGGCGGTCGAGCTCGGCACGCCCGACCGCAAGATCGACCTCGTCTCGGTGCCGGACGGCGAGGCGATCCTGACGCGCTTCCCCGAATTGCAGGCGGTCACGATCCCCGCCGGCACCTTCGGCGGGCGGCCCAAGCGCCCGGACGAGGAGGTGAAGACGGTGGGCGCCTCCTACCGGCTGATGGCGCGCGGCGCGGTCAGCCGCGTCGCCGTGGCCTCGGCCACCCAGCACCTGTTCGAGTGGCGCTCGAAACTCGCTGCCTCGGCGCCGATCGCCAAGCTGATGAAGGCGCCCGACTTCGACACGACGGTCGCGGCGACCTCCGCCCGGCTTCCGAACCACCCGGGCGCGGTCGACTATTTCGAGCGCGAGCAGCAGACCTTCCTCGACCGCTACGAGGACTACATCTACCTGTTCGCCTTCTTCGGCGGCACGATCGGCTCCGGGATCGCGTGGCTCGGCCAGCGGCTCGCCCGCAAGCGCCGGGAGCGCATCGACGTGGTGCTCGACCGGCTCCTCGACATCCTGCGGGAGGTGCGGGCCGCGACGGGCGCGGCGGAGCTCGACGCCATCGCGATCGAGACGGACGAACTCGTGGCCGACGTGGTGCGCTATGCCCGCGAGCGCACGATCGACAACCGGACGGTGAGCGCGCTCATCCTCGCCGTCGACGCGGTCCACGCCGCGATCGGCGACGCCCGCCGCCAGCTCGGCACGGCCGAGGCCGAGACGCGCTCCGGCGCCCGGGCGCGCACGGCGCGGCTGCTCTCGCTGAACATGCCGGCGGCGGAGTAGGCCGCCCCGCCTCTCGCCTCCGGGAAAGGTCGAGTCCCCGTCGGCGGGCGACGTGAGCTGTGCGACCTCTCCGGAAGACCCTGCAGCCCTCGCCCCACTCACGAACGGGAGAGGGGGCGCCGCGCCCCGCATTTGCTCCGCTTCCCGATCCTGATACAGGAGGCCGGTCCCGACCGCGGAATCCCATGCATGACCGAGACCCGCCCGCCCTGGACGCCAGGGAATCCGGCGTGAACCCCGTCCACATCATCATGGTGGAGGACGACGAGGGGCATGCCCGCCTGATCGAGCGCAACATCCGCCGCGCCGGCGTCAACAACGAGATCACGGGCTTCCGCGACGGCACCGCGGCGCTCGCCTACCTCCTCGGGCCGGACGGCTCGGGGCGGGTCCAGGCCGGGCGCTCCCTGCTGATCCTGCTCGACCTCAACCTGCCGGACATGACCGGGATCGACATCCTGGCCAAGGTGAAGGGCAACGAGCACCTGCGCCGCTCGCCCGTCGTGGTGCTGACCACCACCGACGACCAGCGCGAGATCCAGCGCTGCTACGATCTGGGCTGCAATGTCTACGTGACGAAGCCCGTGAACTATGAAGGTTTCGCCAACGCGATCCGCCAGCTCGGACTGTTCTTCTCGGTCATGCAGGTGCCCGAGACTCCCTGATCCGCGTTGCCCTTTTGCGGCTTCAATGGCGTGCGATGAATCGGCGTCGCGCTTGCCCGGCCGTCCGGTCTGCCGATGGAGTTCGTGACCCGCGGTGGCCCTGCGCATCCTCTACATCGACGACGATTCGGGCCTCGTCCGCCTCGTGGCGCGGGCGCTGCGGTCGCGCGACATCCTCGTCGAGCACGCGGCCGACGGCGCCGCCGGGCTCGCCCGCGTCGCGGAGGGCGGCATCGACGCCATCGCCCTCGACCATCACCTGCCCGGCGAGACCGGCCTCGACATCCTGGCGCGCATCCGGGCCCTGCCGAGCCCGCCGCCGGTGATCTACGTCACCGGCTCGGACGACCTGCGGATCGCCGTCTCCGCCCTCAAGGCCGGCGCCGCCGACTACGTGCTGAAGGACGTGGCCGGCCATTTCCGGGAGCTTCTGGCGGAGGCGATCGAGGCCGCGCTCGCCCAGGAACGGCTGCGTCGGGAGAAGGCGAAGGCCGAGGAGCGCCTCGCCGCGAGCCAGGAGCGCCTGAGCCTCGCCCTCGGAGCCGCCGGCATGATCGGCACCTGGGACTGGGACCTCGTCGACGACCTCGTCTACGCCGACGGGAACTTCGCCCGCATCTACACGGTCGATCCCGAGCGCGCGGCGCGCGGCGCGCCGCTCTCCGAGTACATCCGCAATTTCCACCCCGCCGACATGCCCGCCTTCCAGGCGGCCCTCGACCGCACCTTCGCGCAGGGCGACGAGTTCTCCTGCGAGTACCGCATCCTCCAGCCGGACGGCAGCGTCCGCTGGATCCTCGCCCGCGGGCGCCTCGTGCCGGATGCAGACGGGAAGCCCGCCCGCTTCGCCGGCGCCTCGGTCGACATCACCGAGCGCAAGCTCGCCGAGGAGCGCCAGCGCCTGCTGATGCAGGAACTCGCCCACCGGGTGAAGAACACCCTGACCCTGGTCCAGGCCATCTGCCTGCAGACCCTGCGCGGGGACGCCACCCTGCCGGAGGCCCGGGAGGCCGTCACCGCGCGGCTCCTCGCGCTCGCCCAGGCGCACGACCTCCTGCTCCAGGGCAGCTGGACCGAGGCGAGCCTGCGCACCCTCGTGGAGGGCACGGCGCGCCTGCACGGGCACGGCGACGCCGAGCGCTTCCGGATCTCGGGGCCGGACATGACGCTCGGGCCGAAATCCGCCCTCTCGGTCGCCCTCGTCCTGCACGAGCTCGGCACCAACGCCGCGAAGTACGGCGCCCTCTCGACGCCGGAGGGGCACGTCGCGGTGACCTGGGGGCAGGAGGCGGATTCCGGCGAGCCACGCCTGAATTTCCGCTGGCAGGAGGTCGGCGGGCCGCCCGTGAAGACGCCGAGCCGGCGCGGCTTCGGCTCCCGCCTGATCGAGCGCAGCCTCGCCGACGGGATCGGCGCGGAGGTGCATCTCGGCTATCCCGAGACGGGGGTGACGCTCGCCCTCAAGGCGCCGCTCGCGGCGCTGCAGGCGAGCTGAGGGGCCGCCCGGACGATCCGCCGCCTCAGGCCGCCCGCCGCGCCGCCGCGGCGATGCGCGCCTCCGCCTCCGCCCGGTCCGCCTCCATCCACGCCGCGCAGCGGGCGAGGATCGCGGGCGAGGCCGTCTCCGGCCGGCCCGAGGCGAAGGGCGGGGCGGGAGCGTATTCGAGGAGCAGGCCCACCGCCTCGGCGTCGACCGGGTCGGCGAGCTCGGCCGCCAGCGTGAGCGCGAAATCGATCCCGGCCGTGACGCCGCCGCCGGTGACGACGCTCCCGTCCCGCACCACCCGCTCCGCCACGGGAATCGCCCCGAAGGCGGCCAGCGCGTCGTGGAGCGCCCAATGGGTCGTGGCCCGCCGCCCGCGGAGGAGCCCGGCCGCCCCCAGCACCAGCGCGCCCGTGCAGACCGCCGTGACGAAGCGCGCGCCCGCCGCCTGCCGGCGGAGAAAGGCGAGCGTCGCCTCGTCCTCGAGGAGCGCCAGCATGCCGAGCCCGCCGGGCACGCAGACCACGTCGAGGGGCGGGCATTCGGCGAAGGTCGCGGTCGGCATCAGGGGGAGGCCGGTGACGCTCCGGACGGGGCCGTGCTGCGCCGCCACGAGATGGATCCGGGTGCCGGGCAGCGTGGCGAAGACCTCGTAGGGGCCGGTCAGGTCGAGCTGCTGGATTCCGGGGAAGAGCAGGAAGCCGATCTCCAGCGGCGGACGGGTCTCGGGGTTCGGGGAGGGTGTCGCGTCGTTCATGGGGCTCGAGCTCAGGGATGGACGACCGGAGACTAGCGGGCGATGCTGCGGCCGAGATGCCAATCCCCCCTCGCTTTCGGCCAAAGCCCCGGCATAGCGTCGAGGTCCTCGCCTTCGCGGACCTGCAGGTCCTCGACGCGGCGGGGCCGCTGCAGGTCTTCGCCAGCGCCAACGAGCTGACGGGAACGGAGGCCTACGCGACGCGGCTCGTCTCCGAGGGCGCAGGCCCGGTCGCGGCCTCGGCCGGGCTCAGCCTCGCGACCGACCCGCTGCCGGACCCGGGGACGCCGCTCGGGACGCTGCTGATCCCGGGCGGGACCGGGATCTTCGCGGCCGCCGAGCGGGCGCCGCTGCGGGACTGGGTGGTGCGGCGCGCCGCCTCGGCCGAGCGCGTCGTGTCCGTCTGCACCGGCGCCTTCCTGCTGGCGGAGGCCGGCCTGCTCGACGGGCGCCGGGCGGTGACGCATTGGGGCTGCTGCGCGCGCCTCGCTGCGCGCTACCCCGCGGTGCGGGTCGAGGCCGACCCGATCTTCGTGCGCGACGGCTCCGTCTGGACCTCGGCCGGCGTGACGGCGGGGATCGACCTCGCCCTCGCCCTGGTCGAGGCCGATCTCGGACGCGCCGCGGCCCTAGCGGTGGCCCGCCACCTCGTCGTCTTCCTGAAGCGGCCGGGCGGGCAGGCCCAGTTCTCGGCGGCCCTCGACCTCCAGGCGGCCGACGACCGCTTCGGGCCGCTCCACGCCTTCATGGCCGACAACCTCGCCGCCGACCTCTCGGTGCCCCGGCTCGCGGCGCGGGCCGGGATGAGCCTGCGCAGCTTCGGCCGCCACTACCAGAGCGCCACCGGGCGCAGCCCCGCCGAGGCGGTGGAGGAATTGCGCATCGAGGCGGCGCGCCGGCTCCTCACCGACACCCGCCTGCCGGTCAAGCAGGTCGCGGCCCGCTGCGGCTTCGGCTCGGAGGAGACGCTGCGGCGCGCGTTCCTGCGCCGCCTCGGCGTCAGCCCCCAGGATTACCGCGCCCGGTTCTCCGGCGGGGCGCCCTGAGCCCGGCGCGCCGGGGCTTCAACTCCGCAGGCCCGGCGCCTCCTGGCCGGTGCGGGCCACGTACTCGGTGTAGCCGCCGCCGTACTGGTGGATGCCCTCGGGCGTCAGTTCGAGCACCCGGTTCGAGAGCGCGGACAGGAAGTGCCGGTCGTGGGAGACGAACAGCATGGTGCCCTCGTAGCCCGAGAGCGCCGTGATCAGCATCTCCTTCGTCGCCATGTCGAGGTGGTTGGTGGGCTCGTCGAGGACGAGGAAGTTCGGCGGGTCGAACAGCATCAAGGCCATCACCAGCCGGGCCTTCTCGCCGCCCGAGAGCACCCGGCAGCGCTTCTCCACGTCGTCGCCCGAGAAGCCGAAGCAGCCGGCCAGCGCCCGCAGCGAGCCCTGCCCCGCCTGGGGGAAGGCGTCCTCCAGGGACTGGAACACCGTGCGCTCGCCGTCGAGGAGGTCCATGGCGTGCTGCGCGAAGTAGCCGAGCTTGACGCTGCCGCCGAGCGCCACCGTGCCGTCGTCGGGCTGCGCCGTGCCCGTGACGAGCTTGAGCAGGGTGGACTTGCCGGCGCCGTTGATGCCCATCACGCACCAGCGCTCCCTGCGCCGCACCGCGAAGTCGAGGCCGGCATAGATGCTGCGGCTGCCGTAGCGCTTGTGCACGTTCTTCAGGCTGACCACGTCGTCGCCCGAGCGGGGCGCGGGCGGGAAGTCGAACAGCACCGTCTGCCGGCGCTTGGGCGGCTCGACGCGCTCGATCTTGTCGAGCTTCTTCACCCGGCTCTGGACCTGCGCGGCGTGGCTCGCCCGGGCCTTGAAGCGCTCGATGAACTTGATCTCCTTGGCGAGCATCGCCTGCTGGCGCTCGAACTGCGCCTGCTGCTGCGACTCGTTGAGCGCCCGCTGCTGCTCGTAGAAGGCGTAGTCGCCCGAATAGGTGGTGAGCGCGCCGCCGTCGATCTCGACGATCTTGGTGACGATCCGGTTCATGAACTCGCGGTCGTGCGAGGTCATCAGCAGGGCGCCGTCGTAACCCTTGAGGAAGGATTCGAGCCAGATCAGGCTCTCCAGGTCGAGGTGGTTGCTCGGCTCGTCGAGCAGCATCACGTCGGGCCGCATCAGGAGGATGCGGGCGAGCGCGACGCGCATCTTCCAGCCGCCCGAGAGGCGCCCGACATCGCCGTCCATCATCTCCTGGCTGAAGCTGAGGCCGGCGAGCACCTCGTAGGCGCGGCCTTCGAGGGCGTAGCCGTCGAGCTCCTCGAAGCGGGCCTGCACCTCGCCGTAGCGCTCGACGAGGGCCTCCATCTCGTCCATCCGGTCGGGATCGGCCAGCGCCGATTCGATCTCCTTCAGCTCCGCCGCGACGACGCTGACGGGCCCTGCGCCCGCCATCACCTCCGAGACGACGCTGCGCCCCGACATCTCGCCGACATCCTGGCTGAAATAGCCGATCGTGATGCCGCGCTCGGCCAGGACCTGGCCCTCGTCGGGCTCCTCCTGGCCCGTGATCATCCGGAACAGGGTCGTCTTGCCGGCGCCGTTCGGGCCGACGAGCCCGACCTTCTCGCCCTTCTGCAGGGCGGCGGACGCCTCGACGAAGACGAGTTGCCGGCCGTTCTGCTTGCCGATCTTCTCGAGGCGTATCATGCGTGCCGAAGGGGTCCGGGAGCTGTCGGGGGGTGGATCCCCGGCCCCTTACGGCATGGGCGGCGCGGGCGAAAGGGGCCGCCCGGCCGCGGGGCTCAGCCCGCCTCGTCGAGTTCCGGCCCGCGGGTCACGTCGAGGCCGCCGCCCGCGCCCGGGGGCGGCCCGACCGTGACGGGCGCACCCGTGCGGGCGGATTCGTAGATCGCCTCCATCAGCACGTGGTCCTGCAGCCCCTCCTCGCCGGGCGTGCGCGGGCGGCGGTTCTCCAGCACGCAGCGGGCGAAGTGGTCGATCTCCAGGGCGAACTGGTTCTTCTGCGCCAGCACGCGGTTGTCGCGCGATTCCTGCGGGCCGTCCTTGTGGGAGACGATCAGGCGCTGGCCCTCGTAGGCGAAGGCGTTCTCGAGCGCGATGTCGGCGGCCTGCGTGTGCACGCTCATGCGCCGCGCCTCGTGGACGCCGTAGCTCGTCAGGCATTGCGCGATCGTGCCCGAGGGGAAGCGGAGGGTGAAGCTCACCGTCTCCTCGACCTCGGCGAATTTCGGATCCTCGGGCGGCGAGAAGATCTGCGCCTGCACCGAGACCGGCTCCTCGCCGAGGACGGCGCGCGCCGTGTTGAGGCAGTAGATGCCGATGTCGGGCAGCGCGCCCCCGCCCGCCAGCGCCTTCTTGAGGCGCCATTGCTCGGGCAGGCCCGTGGTCTGGCCATTGAACGCCTGGATCAGCCGCGGCCGGCCGTAGGCGCCGGAGCGGACGAGGCGCGCCACCTCGCGGTTGTAGGGCTCGTACTGGCAGCGATAGGCGATCATCAGCCGCACGTTCGCCCGCTCGCAGGCGGCGATCATGTCGCGGGCCTCGGCGGAGTTCGCCGCCATCGGCTTCTCGCAGAGCACGTGCTTGCCCGCCCCGGCCGCCGCGATCACCTGGTCGCGATGGACCGCGTTCGGGGTGACGATGTAGACCGCCTGCACCGCGGCGTTCTGCTTCAGCCTGTCCCAGTCGCCGTATCCGTAGACCGCGTCCGGCGCGACCCCGTATTGCTGCGCGACGAGCTTGGCCTTGTCGGGCGAGCCCGACATCAGCGCGACGATCCGGGCCTTCTTGCTCTCCGCGAAGGCCGGCAGCAGCTCTTCCAGGCTGAGGCGCCCGAGGCCGACGAGGCAGAAGCCGACGCGCTTCTCCAGCGGCATCGGCGCGGGCGGGGGCGGCGGCGTCCGGTCGCCGGGGCCGCGCCAGTTCGGGAAGACGATCCGGCTGCCCTGGACGGCCCCCGTATCGGCCGGCACGGCCGGCCCGCCCGGCGGGTTCTGCGCCGCCGAGGCCGGGCTCGCCATGGCGAGCGCCGCGCCGGTCAGCGTCGCGCCGCCCGCCCGCAGGAGGTTGCGCCGGGACAGATGGAGATCGTCGTCCGCCATGGGCTCTCGCGTGCTCGAAGGGGGTCGTGAGGCCGGGTGCGATCGGTGGCCGGGCGCGGCGGCCCGGCCGGATCGGCGGCCGCTCAACGGGGCGAACGCGGGCTTCGGAGGGAGTGTTCCGAGGCTTCAGGCCGGCGGGGGCGGGTCCGGCGCCTCGACCTCGCCCCGGCGCTGGAGCTGCAGCGCGACGAACCAGCACAGGGCCGCCCAGGCCGCGCCGACGCACCAGCCGGCCAGGACGTCGCTCGGCCAGTGCACGCCGAGATAGACCCGGCTGATCCCGACGCAGAGCGTGATGAAGATGCCGAGCGTGAGAACCAGCGCCTTGACGCGCCGGTGCGGATCGACCCGGGCGAGCAGCGTGGCGAGCGTGAGGTAGGCGATCGCCGACATCATGGCGTGCCCGCTCGGGAAGCTCGCGGTGAACACCTCCATGCCGTGCGGCACGAGGTCCGGCCGCGGCCGGTGGTAGAACAGCTTCAGCACCGTCGAGACGATCTCGCCCCCGCCCACCGCCGCCACCACGAAGGCGGCGAGGCGCTGCTTGCCCGCGAGCGCGAGGTAGGCGGCGACGGCCGCCGTGACGAAGACGATGGTGAAGACGCTGCCGAGCCCGGTGATGTCGCGCATCGTCTCCTCGAGCCAGCGCGGGCCGACCGGGTCGGCGAGGTCGGCCGGGTTGCGCAGCGCCAGCAGGATCCGGCGGTCGAGGGCCGCGGTCGATCCCTCGCCCACCGCGTCGGCGAGCGCGAAGAAGCCGAAGCCGAGGAGGCTGAGGATGAGCAGGGCGGCGAGCGGCCCGACCTCGTTGAGGCGAAGCCGCAGCCACACCCCCATCGCCCGGCCGAAGAGCGGATTCCCGCGGGCGGAGTGGAGCGCCTTCACCGGCTTGCCTTCCGAGAGGGGGTTGCGGGCAGGCTCACGAGAAGGCTCCGAACGCGAACCGGGCGCGCTCCTCCCAGGGACCGCCGAGATAGCGCCACAGGATGAGCCCCGGAGCGGTGAAACGGAATGGGCGGAAATCCTGTTCCAGCCCAGCCTGGAGCGCGCGGGCGACCTCCGGCTCCACCTTGTTCTGAACGGTGACGTGCGGGCGGAATCCCTGCCGGTCCTGCGCGGTGAGGTGCCCCTCGAAGGCGCGGGCGAGGCGCGCCCGGAGGCCCGACAGCGCCTCCGATTCGAGGTTGAAGGCGACGCCGCGGCCGAGGAAGCGCAGGCCCGTCACCGCGACCTCGGGCGGCGCCACCGTGCGCACGAGGGCCGCGACCGTCTCGGTCACGCCGCGCTCTTCCGGACCCGGCAGGTGGTGGAACAGGGTGACGTGGGCCGGGATGTGGTTCAGCCGCTCCGGGAAGTGGCGCCGCCGCAGGCCATCGAACCGCGCGAAGGTCTCCGCGTCGAGTTCGAGCGTCAGGATCAGCGGGTCGGAGGGGTCGCCGGGGCGGTGCATCGGCCCGAAATGGCGCGGGCGGGCGGCAGGTCCAGGGCAGGCTGCGCGATCCGGCGCGCATCCCTCACGTCCAGTACAGGACCCGCGCCGCCGGCAGGTCCCGCGCCAGGAGCGCCGTCAGCGTGCCGCGCATCTCCGCCATCAGGTCGCGTGGGAAGACGTATTTCACGCCGCCGAACTTGGTGAGCTTGCGGCTGCGCGCGGCCTCCTCCATCGGCAGGTCCGAGCCCGGATACCAGCCCTCCAGCACCTTCTTCGAGCCCGGCGTGAAGCGGTGCGTGATGAGCTCGGCCGTCAGGTCGAGGTCGGGCACGCCCGCGAGCGCGCGGGCGGCATCCGCGATCAGCGCGGCGTAGCCCTCGCGCCAGCCCTCGAAGGCGAGGATCGGCGCGATGGTGAGCCCGACCGGGTATCCCGCCCGCGCCGCCGCGCCCATCGCAGCGAGGCGCTCGGGCAGAGGGGCGGTGCCGCCCTCGTAGCGGGCGGCCTTCGCGGCGTTGACCGAGAAGCGCAGGCGGGTGCGCCGGTTGTGGGGCAGCCCGAGCAGGGGCTCGACCGCGGCGAACTTCGTGGTGACGCGCAGCTGCACCGGCGCGTCCCAGGCGCCGAAATGCCGGATCGCGGCGCCGAGCGAGCCCGTCAGGTGCTCGATCCCGAGGGGGTCGGTGTAGCAGGAGGCCTCGAAGGTGGTCCCCTCCCCCGCGCGCGCCTCCGAGGCCGAGGTGACCGCGCCGTGCCCGGCGTAGGAGGCGAGGTTTCCCAGGATCGCGTCGAGATTGGCGTAGACCCGCGTCACCGGCGGCCCGGAGAGCGAGCCCGCGAGATAGCAGTACTGGCAATGCGCCGGGCAGCCCTCGGCGAGGTCGAAGCGCCAGTCGGCCGAGGGCGGGATCGGCTGGAGCCTCAGCTTGGTCGGCGGCGCGACGACGAGGGCGAGCGTCGCCTTGGCCTGCGCGTAGGCCCGGCGCGGGTCCGCCCCCCGCAGGCCCGTGAGCCGGTTCGCGGGGAGCCGCTCGACGGGAAGCCCCTGCCCTTCGAGGCGGGCCAGCATCGCGCGCCCGTGGGCGTGGTCCAGGGCCGCCGGGGTGACGAGGACGCGGCGCGGGCGCCAGAGGCGGGCGGGGCGCGCCGCCGGGCGAGGCGCCGGCGCGTCGGGCATCCGAAGGTCGAGGCTCTCCATGCCCGGCAACGCAGAGGAGGCAGCCCGGGTCCCGGGCGGTATCGCCGCTGGCGCCCCTCGGCTACAGACGCGCCATGCTCCGCAAATCTCGGGATACCGTCCATGTCGGGCGGGACGGCTGGCTCTTCCTCACCGGCGGCAGCAACCGCGCCCTCGACCAGTACGGCGGGGGGCTGCTGCGCTGGTGGCACCTGCGCCGCTGGGCCCGCCTGATCGAGGCGCGCACCGCGCGGGCGGCCGGGCTCGGCATCCGCTGCGTCCACGCGATCGTGCCCGCCAAGCTCTCGGTCTACGACAACATGACCCGCGACCTCGCCTACGATCCGGGCCGGGCCTCGACGCGCCTCCTCGCCCGGCGGCTGATGGGGCTTCCCGGCTATGTCGACCTGCTGACGCCCTTCCGCGCCGCCCGCGACGGCCCGGTGCCCCTCTACCAGCGGACCGACACCCACTGGACGGTCGACGGCTGCCTGCTCGCCTACCGCGAAGTGATGCGGGCGCTCGGCGCCGTTCCGCCCGCCGATATCGGCGAGCGCCCCCGCTTCGACCTCGACCTCGTGCGCGACCTCGGCGGCAAGCTGCCGGGCGCGCCCCGCGAGACCGCAACGCATTGGGACCTGCAGCGCCACGCGGTGCGACGCTACGCGAACGCCCTCGTCGAGGCCCACGAGGCGGCGGGGCGTGGGGACGCGCCGCACACGGGCGCGCACGTGATCTACCGGAACGCCGGTCCCGGCATCGATCCGCGCCGGCTGGTCCTGTTCGGCGATTCCTTCGCGCATTTCGCCCCGATCCTGCTCACGGGGCTGCTGGCCGAGAGCTTCGCGGAGGTGCACTTCGTCTGGTCCGCCCATCTCGACTGGGAATACATCGAGCGCGTGCGGCCGGACGCCCTCGTCGTCGAGCTGGCCGAGCGCTTCCTCGCCCGGCTGCCGAAAGACGATTTCGACGTGGTCGCGGGCCGGCGGCGCGGCGTCCCGGCCCGCGGGGCCGGCCCCGCCGCGCGGGCGCGGGCGGCCTGAAGGCGGGGCTCAGTCGAGCGCGGAATCCGGGTTGAAGGCGATCGGGGCCTGCTCGCGCAGCAGGCCCTCCGGCAGGCTGGCGATGCCCAGCGCGAAGGCGAGCAGCACCACGAGGCAGGCCAGCGCCACCGTCACCTGCTCCGCGCGACCGCGCTGAGCGTGGATGACGGCGCAGCCCGCGGTGAAGAGCGCGGCTTCGGTGATCGGCATGGCCAGCGAGATCGACATCGTGACGGCGCACCCTGCAAGGAACGATCCAGGCCCCGGCGCGGACGACGTTCCGCCCCGGGCTTCCAGCAACGCACGAGACAAAAAAAGGGAGCGTCGTTTCCGACGCGCCCGAGATGGAGGTTGCCCGCCGGAAGCTACGGGCGGGCAAGGCTGAGGCTAAGCCGCGCGCCGGCCGGCACAAGGCGCCGGGCCGGAAAGTCCTGCGCGCGGCCTGAATACACTTCAGGTTGTGGCTTCCGCGCCGCACCGCGCCCGGATCAGGCGGCCCTGACGGTGGCGAGGAAGCGCGAGACCTCGGCGTTGAGGTGCTCCGACTGCCGCGACAGGTCGGAGGCCGCGCCGAGCACCTGGGTCGCCGCCGCGCCCGTCTCCTCGGCGGCCTGGGCGACGCCCGCGATGTTCGCCGTGACCTCCCCCGTGCCCGTGGCGGCCTGGGTGATGTTGCGCACGATCTCCTGCGTCGCCGCGCCCTGCTCCTCGACCGCCGCCGCGATGGTGGTGGCGACCGCGCTGATCTCCTGGATCCGGCCCGCGATGCCGCCGATGGCCGAGACCGCCTGGCCGGTCGAGCCCTGGATGCGGGTGATCTGGCCCGAGATCTCCTCGGTCGCCCGCGCGGTCTGGTTGGCGAGCTCCTTCACCTCGGCCGCCACGACCGCGAAGCCCCGGCCCGCCTCGCCGGCGCGCGCCGCCTCGATCGTCGCGTTGAGCGCGAGCAGGTTGGTCTGGCCCGCGATCGTCGAGATCATCGCCACGACGTCGCCGATGCGGGTGGCGGCCGCGCTGAGTTCCTGCACCAGCGCGCTCGTCTGGCCCGCCTCGCTGGCGGCGAGCTGGGCGAGATGGGCCGAGCCCGAGACCTGCCGGCCGATCTCGGAGACCGAGGAGCCGAGTTCCTCCGCCGCCGCCGCGACGGTGTTGACGTTGGAGGCGGCCTCCTCGGCGGCGACCGCCACGGTGCCCGACTGGCCCGCGGTCTCCGAGGCGGTCGCCGTCATGGTCTGGGCGGTGGCCTGCAACTCGGTCGCGGCGGCGGTCACGGTGCCGACGATGCCGCTCACCGCGCGCTCGAAGCCGTCCGCCATCTCCCGCATCGCCGCCTTGCGCTGCGCCTCGGCGCCAGCGCGGGCGAGCGCCGTCTCCTCCTCGAGCTGCCGCGTGCGGATCAGGTTGTCCTTGAAGACCTGCACGGCCGCGGCCATGTCGCCGATCTCGTCGCGCCGCCCCTTGGCCGGAACCTCGGCGGCCGCATCGCCCCCCGCCAGACGGCTCATCGCCGCCGTCATCCGCTCGATCGGCCGGGCGATGCCGAGCAGGCTGAACAGGGCCGCCGCGAGGCCGACGACGAGGGACAGGGCCGTCGCCACGTAGGCCGCGACCGTCGCCGAGCCGATCGCCTGAACGGCGGCGGCGCTGTTCTCGGCCGCGCCCTTCTTGTTGAGATCAACGCTGCGGGCGAGCGCCTGCATCGCGTCCTTGTTGAGGCGGGCCATCTCGGAACTCGTCACCAGGGCGAGCGCCTCCGCCTTGCGGCCGGCATCCATCAGGCCGCGCGCCTGGGTCTCCTGATCAATGTAGCGCTTCCAGCTCGCCTGGAACGCGTCGTAGAACGCGCGCTCCTCGGGCGAAGAGATCAGCGGCTCGTAGGTGCGCCGCAGGGCGTCGAGGCTGCGGTGGCTGTCGTCGAGGGCCCTGCCGTTCTCGGCGAGCGCCTGCGGCGTCTCGGAGGCCACGACGTAGCGGTAGATCTTCACGCGGATCTCGCGGGTCCCCGTGCTGATCTCCTGGATCGCGGTGACCGAGGGGAGCCAGTTGACGGCGACCTCGTGCACGTCCTGCCGGATCGAGGAGAGCTTGGCGACGTTGACGGCGCCCTGCCCGGCCGCAGCCAAGCCGAGCAGGCCGATGGAGCCGATCAGGACGACTTTCAAGGACAGACGCATAGGGGAGGACCGCGCATTCTCAAGAGACGTATTTTGAATGCGACGAGGACTGATAAGCGAGAGTTAATCTTGGAACGATTTTGCAATTGAAGGTTGCGCCAGCAACGATGCCGGGCGCCGGACCATTCCGCGACTCCGCGCAAGATCAAGGCGCGCGGATCTTCATGGGCGATCCGCGCGACCGCGACCCGCCTCGTTCAGGCCCGGCGCATCCCGAGGCAGGGAGCCCGGCCGCGCGGGTGGGCTGACCGCCCCATTCCGCTCCCTGGAGACGTCCGTCGCGGCCGCCGCGCTCAGGCATCCTCCATGGTGAAGCCGACCTTCAGCGTCACCTGATAGTGCTGGACCTTGCCGTCGGCGACCTGGCCGCGCGTCTCGAGCACCTCGAACCAGCGGAGGTTCCGCACCGTCCGGCTCGCGCGCTCGATGGCGCCCTGGATCGCGTCCTCGATCGATACCGTCGAGGAGCCGACGAGTTCGACCACCTTGTAGACGTGCTCCGACATCCGAGCCTCCTCCTGCGGGGAGCGGGCAATGTGTGCCCGAAGCCGGGCCGGCTCAAGCCCGCCCCTCCTCCGCCCCGGCGACCCAGGCGGGCGCCTCGGCCCGGTCGGCCGCCCCGAACAGCCGGTACAGGGCCGGCAGCACGAGGAGGGTGAGCAGCGTGGCGCTGATCAGGCCGCCGACGACGACGGTGGCGAGCGGGCGCTGCACCTCGGCCCCCGTGCCCGTCGCGAGCGCCATCGGCAGGAAGCCGAGGGAGGCCACGAGGGCGGTCATCACCACGGGCCGCAGCCGCGCGAGCGCGCCCTCGCGGATCGCGGCCGCGAGCGGGAGGCCCGCCTCCCGCTCCTGGCGCACGCGGGTGAGCATCACGAGGCCGTTCAGCACCGCGATTCCCGAGAGCGCGATGAAGCCCACCGCCGCCGGCACCGAGAGCGGCATGCCCCGGAGCCAGAGCGCCGCGAGGCCGCCCGTCAGCGCGAGCGGCACGGCGCTGAACACGAGGATCGCGTCGCGGAACGATCCCAGCGCCCCGTAGAGGAGGACGAGGATCAGGACGAAGCAGGCGGGAACGGCGAGCGCGAGCCGCTGGCGCACGCCCGCGAGGTTCTCGAACTGGCCGCCCCAGGCGATCCAGGACCCGGCCGGCAGCGCCACGCCCGCGACGCGCGCCTGCGCCTCGGCCACGACGGAGGCGATGTCGCGCCCGCGCACGTTCGCCGTGACGACGACCCGCCGCTTGCCGTTCTCGCGGGAGATCTGGTTCGGCCCCTCCGTCACCGCGAAATCCGCGACCTGGCGCAGGGGCACCGTGGCCGCGCGCTCCCCCCGCGGCAGCGGCACGGGCAGCGCCTTCAGCACGTCGAGGTCGGCGCGCGGATCCTCGGCGAGGCGCACCACGATGGGGAAGCGCCGGTCCCCCTCGAACAGCGTGCCGGCCTCGTGGCCGCCGATCGCCGCCCCGATCACGTCCTGCACCGCCCGGTGGCTGAGGCCGAGTCGCGCGATCTCCCCCTTGTCGATCCGGATGTCGAGCACCGGCAGCCCGACCGCCTGCTCGACCTTCACGTCCTCGGCGCCGCGCGTGGCGCGAAGCGCGGCCGCGACGCGGTTCGCCACCGGCAGCATCGTCTCGAAGCGCTCGCCGAACACCTTCACGGCGAGGTCGCCGCGGGTGCCGGCCAGAAGCTCGTTGAAGCGCATCTGGATCGGCTGCGTGAACTCGTAGGCGTTGCCGGGCAGGGCCTCGACCGCCGTCTCGATCCGGGCGACGAGCGCCGCCTTCGGCAGGCTCGGGTCCGGCCACTCGGCGCGGGGCTTCAGCATCACGAAGGTGTCCGAGACGTTGGGCGGCATCGGGTCGGAGGCGATCTCGGCGGTGCCCGTCTTCGAGAAGACGAAGGCGACCTCGGGCTGGCCGGAGACCGCCCTCTCGACGCCGATCTGCATGGCCTGGGACTGGCCGAGGGCGGTGGAGGGGATGCGCATCGCGTGGAGCGCGATGTTGCCCTCGTCGAGCTGGGGCATGAATTCCTGGCCCAGCCGACCGGCCAGGACGAGGCTGCCGGCGACGAGGAGCCCGGCGGCCGCGACCACCGGGACGGGCCGGCGCAGGGCCGCCCCGAGGAGCGGCCGGTAGAGGGCCGCGAGCGCCCGCACGGGCCGGTTCTCGCCCTCCGCGACCGGCCCCCGGATCAGGATCGCGATCAGCGCCGGCACGAAGGTAAGGGAGAGGACGAAGGCCGAGACGAGGGCGAGGATCACCGTCAGGGCCATCGGCGCGAACATCTTCCCCTCGACCCCCGTGAAGGTGAGGAGCGGCACGTAGACGAGGATGATGATCGCCTGCCCGTAGACGGTCGGGCGGATCATCTCCTCTGCGGAGAGCCGCACGGCCTCGACGCGCTCCGCCTCGCGCAAGGGGCGCCCGAGCGCGCGCTGCGCCTCGGCGAGGCGGCGCAGCGCGTTCTCGGTGATGATCACGGCACCGTCGACGATGAGGCCGAAATCGAGGGCGCCGAGGCTCATCAGGTTGGCGCTGACCCGGGTCTCGACCATGCCGATGACGGTCATCAGCATGGCGATCGGGATCACGAGCGCCGCGATCAGGGCCGCCCGGACGTTGCCGAGCAGCAGGAACAGCACCGCCACCACGAGGAGCGCGCCCTCGGCGAGGTTCGTCGCCACGGTGCGGATGGTGGCGTCGACGAGCACGGAGCGGTCGAGCACCGTGCGCAGTGCGACTCCGGGCGGCAGGGTGCGGGCGATCTCCTCGAGCCGCGCGTCGACGGCGGCCGCCACGGTGCGGCTGTTCTCGCCGATGCGCATGAGCGCGGTGCCGATCACGGCCTCCGCCCCGTCGGCGCTCGCCGAGCCGGTGCGGATCTCCCGCCCGATCCCGACCCGCGCCACGTCCGAGACGCGCACGGGCACGCCGTTGCGGGTCGCCACGACGATGCGGCCGATCTCCTCCGGGCTCTCGACGCGCCCGTTCGCGCGCACCACGAGGCCCTCGCCGTTGCGCTCGATCGTCGCCGCGCCCCGGTTCTGGTTGTTGCCCGAGATCGCCGCCGCGAGGTCGGCGAAGGAGAGGCCGAGGCCCACCAGCTTGGCCGGGTCCGGCTCGACCCGGTATTCCTTGCGGTAGCCGCCGATGGAATCGATCCCGGCGACGCCCGGCACGGTGCGGAGCTGGGGCGCCACGATCCAGTCCTGGACCGTGCGGAGATAGGCGGCCTGCTGGAAGCCCGGCGCCAGCACCTCGCCCTCCGGCGTCAGGTAGCTGCCATCCGCCCGGAAGCCGGGCCGGCCGGGCTCGGCCGTCCGGTGCGGGAGGGCGAAGGCGAGGCTCCACATCGTCACCTCGCCTAGGCCCGTCGCGATCGGCCCGAGGCGCAGCTCGGTGCCCGGCGGCATCCGCTCCTTGGCCTCGGCGAGGCGCTCGCTCACCTGCTGGCGGGCGAAGTAGACATCCGTCGCCTCGCTGAAGATCGCGGTGACCTGGGCAAAGCCGTTGCGCGAGAGCGAGCGGGTGACCTCCAATCCCCGGATACCGGCGAGCGCCGTCTCCAGCGGGTAGGTGACCTGCGCCTCGATGTCGGCGGGCGAGAGCTGGGGCGCCAGCGCGTTCACCTGCACCTGGTTGTTGGTGATGTCGGGCACGGCGTCGATGGGAAGCCTCGCGGCCGCCGCGAGACCGAGGGCGGCGAGCCCCAGGGAAGCGAGCAGCACGAGCCAGCGATGGGCGATGGCGCCCGCGACGATGCGGTCGATCATGGCGCGCCTCCTCAGTGGCCGTGCTCGGCCTCGGCCTTGCCGAGCTCGGCCTTCAGCACGAAGCTGTTCTCGGCGGCGACCTCCTCGCCCTCCGCCACGCCCGACACCAGGGCGACCGCCTGCCCGTCGCCGCGCCCGAGCGTGACGGGGCGCTTCGCGAAGCCCCCGGCGCGGGCGACGAACACCACCGTCTCGCCCTCGACGGTCTGCAACGCCGCCTTCGGCACGAGGATCGGGGCCGGCTCGCCCGGGAGCGCGATGCGCACGCTGGCGAAGGCGCCCGGGCGCCAGGCCAGATCCGGGTTCTCCACCGAGGCGACGACCTTGGCGGCGCGGGTCTCGCGATCGAGGATCGGGCTCACGAAGACGATGCGGCCCGGGGTGGCGGGCTCGTCCCCGCGCATCAGCGAGACCGCCTGCCCGGGCCGGATGCCGCCGAGATCGGCCACCGGCACCGCGAGCTCGACCCAGACGCGGGAGAGATCGGCGATCGTGTAGATCTCCTTCTCCTGGCCCTCGTCGTTGACCGGGGCGCCGAGATCGACCCGGCGCTCGATGACCTGACCGCCGATCGGCGCGCGCAATTCGTAGCGCTGCAGGCCGAGGCGGGGCGCGCGCCGCAGGCCCACCGTGTGCTCGTCCTCGCCCGGCCCGGGCTTCGCGGCGACCGGGTTGTCGGCGAGCGCGGCGACCTCGGACTCGGGCACGCCGAGGGCCGAGAGCTTCTGGCGGGCGAGATCGACCTTGAGCCGGGCCTCGACGAGGCCGGTGCGGGCGCGCAGGAATTGCTGCTCGGCCGAGATCTTCTTGTCCCAGAGGGCGTGGTCGCGCTCGAACAGGGTTTCCTGCAGGTCCTGCCCGACGAGGGCGGCGATGTAGTCGTTCTTCGCCTCCGCCACCTCGCGGCTGTCGAGCACGGCCACGACCTCGCCCGCCTCGACGGACTCGCCGAGGCGCTTGCGCAATTCGGCCACCGTGCCGATCACCTTGGCGGCGACCCGCGCCACGCGCTCCCCGTCGGGCACGACGATGCCCGGCACGGCGAGGCTGCGCGCGAGGGTGCCGGGACGGGCCGCCACGACGCGGATGCCGGCGGCCTCGATCTGCGACGCGTTCAGGGTCACGACACCCTCCTCCCGCCCGGCCGCGTGATCGTGGCCGGCAGGTTCGTGATCGGCATGGTCGTGATCGGCATGGTCGCGACCGGGATGATCGTGACGGGCGTGATCCCGGTGCCCGTGATCGTGCCCGGCCTGCCGCTCGGCGACCGTGGCGGCACCCAGGCGCGCGAGGAGGGGCTCCGCCGCGCTTCGGAGCGCGGGCGAGAAGGCGGGCGCGGCAAGGCCCGCCGCGACGCCCGCGGCGAGGGCGGCCGGAACCGCGAGAATGCGAAACATGGCTGTGACAATCCCGTGACGCCGCGTGGCGCGGCAGGGCCCGGCGGATCACCGCGGGGCGCGGACAGGCATCGGCGACGCCGCGGGGCTTTTTCCCGCGCGCGTCGTTGGCGGCGACCGGGCCGCCTCGGGATTCAGGCGCGGGGCGGCCGGCGGGGCGGGGATGCGGGCCGTGCGGGGCCGGTCTCGGCGCGGGCGGGGAAGCGGATCTCGGCCGCGGCGGCGCACGAGGCGGGCTCGGCCGGCGACGCCGTCACGGCCTGATGGCAGGCGCAATGGGCGCAATGATGGGCGAGCGCCCCGTCGGGATGTGCGTCGGAGCCCGGCTCCGCCAGGTCGAGGCTGAGATGCTCGGCGAGCGCGTGATGGGCGCCGACCTCGGCGCGGCCCTCGGAGGCCGGCACGGCCAGCGCGAGGATCGCCAGCAGGGCGAGGAGGCAGCGCGCCAGCCGCCAGCGGGCGCCGACCGCGACGCGGGCGCCTGCCGAGGGGGTGCGCGTGGGTGCCGGCCTCACGGGCTCTGCCGATTCCTGCTGATCCGTGCCCTTCCTAGCGCAGGACCGGGCCTCGCGGGAAGCGCACGCGAAGACGCGGCAACCAAGCGCCGCGCTCCGCGTCTCATCCGGACAGACAGGAGCCGGATGATGGACCCGATGGAACCGATGAAGCCGCTCGAACCCATGAAGCCCTTGGAGCCGATGAAACCCTTGGAGCCGATGAAGCCCGCCTCCGGCGGCGGGGCGTGGTGGCCGCAGGATCTCGGCGCGCCCGCCTCCAGCGGCAGCCAGGACGGGATGCGCTACGCCGTCTTCCCCGAGGCAAGGCGCCTCCTCGTCGAGCGGGACGGGCGCATCACCACCTACGACAGCGGCGAGCACCGGATCGGCGGCGTCTCGCAGCAGGAGGCGGGCCGCCTCCGCTTCGAGGCCGAGGGCGGCCCGGTCGATCTCGACAGCTTGCGGCGGCTCGACTGAGCGGGGCGCCGCGCTTGTGCCCGCGCCCCGCCCCTGCGAGACCTGTCCTGCCCGCGGGACGGGCCGGAACGGGGTGTGAGACATGAGCGACGTCGTCGAACTCGGCGCCTCGGACGGCAGCACGGCGCGCATCGCCCTGACGGGCGCGGAGCCCGTCTCCTGGCGGGCCGGCGGCCGCGAATACCTGTGGAGCGGCGATCCCGAGCACTGGAACCGGCACGCACCCTGGCTCTTCCCCGTGGTCGGCGCCTCCGCGGGCGGGCTCATCCGGGCGGGGGGAAACACCTATCCGATGGCCCAGCACGGCTTCTCCCGCGACCTGACCTTCGCCGTCGTCGAACGCCGCGACGATGCCGTGACGCTGCGCCTGACGGATGGGGACGAGACCCGGGCGCATTACCCCTTCGCCTTCCGCCTCGACATCACGGCCCGGATCCGGCCGGCGGGGCTCGACTTCACGGTCACGGTCGGGAATCCCGGCGGGACCGCGCTGCCCTACGCGGTCGGCTTTCACCCGGCCTTTCCCTGGCCCTTCGCCGGCGGCACCCGCGCGGCGGGCGGCGGCTACGCGGTGGAATTCGAGGCGGCGGAGACGCCGCGCGTGCCGGAGGTGGGCGCGGGCGGCCTGCTCGTGCGCGAGGAGCGCGAAGTGCCCCTCGACGGGCGCCTCCTGCCCCTCGACCCGGCGCTCTTCACCGAGGCCCTGGTGTTTCGCAACGCGCGGAGCCGCTGGCTCCGCTTCGCCGGGCCGGAGGGCGCGGCGATCCGCATGGCGGTGGAGGATTTCCCGCATCTCGCGGTCTGGACGAAGCCGACCGCCCCCTTCCTCTCCCTCGAATGCTGGACGGGGCACGCCGATTGGGCGGGCTTCGCGGGCACCCTTGCGGAGCGCGATTCCCAGCGCAGCCTGCCGCCGGGCGCGAGCGCGCGCCACGCCGTGCGCCTCGATCTCGAAGGTTTGAGCTGAGCGCCGATGCGGATCTGGGTGTCGCGCCCCGAGCCCGGGGCCTCGCGCACGGGCCGCCGCCTCGCGGAACTCGGGCACGAGCCCCTGGTGGCGCCCGTCCTCGCGGTTCGGCCGACCGGCACGCCGCTGCCGCCCGGCCGGCCGGACGCGATCCTGCTCACGAGCGCGAACGGAGCCGAGGCGCTGGGTCGCACGCCCGGCATGGAGGGCCTGCGCGCCATCCCCGTCCTGGCGGTCGGCGCGCGCACGGCGGCGGCGGCGCGCGCGGCCGGGCTCGGGCCGGTCGAGGAGGCGGAAGGGGACGGCGCGGCGCTGGCCGGCCGGGTCCGCGCGCGGTTCGCCCCGGGCTGCCGCCTCCTCCTCGCGGCCGGGGAGGACCGCAAGGCCGAGCCCGCCGCCTCGCTCGCAGCCGCGGGCTACGAGGTCGCACTCCTCGTCGCCTACGCCGCGGAGGCCGTGGCGGGGCTGCCCGAGGCGGCGGCGCAGGCCCTCGCTGCCGGGCGGCTCGACGCGGCCCTCCACTACTCGCGGCGCAGCGCGGAGGTGGCGTACGAACGGGCGGCGGCCGCCGGTCACGGCGGAGCTTTCGGCAGGCTCAGGCATTACTGCCTGTCGGACGACGTGGCCGCGCCCCTGGAAGCGCGGGGGATCGCGGCCCATTTCGTCGCCATGCGACCCCGGGAGGAGGACCTCCTCGCCGGGCTCGCGGACAGGTTCTGACGTCCGTCCCGGCAACGGGTCTCGCCCCGGCGAGGCTCGCGGTGCTAGGAGGGACCGATATCGCGGCCCCGGGAAGAGGGCCGCAGCGGCGCGGCGCACCGTCATGCCCGTCCCGGTCCGAGCGGCGGCGCGCCTGCGTCCGCTGCCTCGTTGCCCGGGGCGGCGCGGACCGTCGAGAAGGGAGAAGAAGGGCCGTGAAACCACCCTCGAGCGACGCCAACCGTCCCGGCACCGGGTCTTCGGGACCGAACCCGGGATCCTCGCAAGGTGCCAAGGATGGCCCCAAGGACGGTCTCAGGGATGCCGCCAGGGGCGGCGCCCCCGACCCGGGCAAGCCCGGCAGCGGCCCCGCCGTGAAGGCGGACGCGCCGAAGCCCGGCGCGTCGAAATTCGAGCCCGCCAAGGCCCCGGGCACGGGCCCCCTCCCCGGAGGCCGGCCGGGCGATGCCCCGAAGCCCGCCCCCGGAACATCCGACCCGACCCGCTCCGGCCCCGTCATTCCGGGCGCGAAGCCGGCAACGCCCGGCACCGAGCCGGCGAAGCCCGCCGCGGCCGGCCCGGGCACGGCCGCCTCCCCGGCCGCGTCGAAGCCGGAGCCCGGCAAGACCGAGCCGGCGAAGGCGGATGCGGGCAAGCTCGAGCCCGGCAGGATTGAGCCCAGCAAGACCGAGCCCGGCAGATCCGAGCCCGCCAAGGCCGGCGCGACGGCGGCCGGCGCGGCGATGGCCGGGGCGCCGATCCCCGGCCCCGCGAAGCCGGACGCCGTCAAACCCGAGCCCGGCAAGCTCGAAGCCGGCAAGCTCGAACCCGGCAAAACCGAACCCAACAAGACCGAGCCCAACAAGGCCGAGCCGCCGCGCTCGGGCTTCGCGGGCAGCACCCCGCCGGGCGGAAAGCCCGGCGAGAAGGTCACGGACGGGCCGATCCTCGACTTGAAGGCGAAGCGCGTGCCCGATCCGGAGCCCGCCAAGCCCGCCCCGGGCGCCGCCGCGGCGGGAGCCGGCGCGGCCGCCGCCGCGAAGCCCGCCCCCGACAAGCCCGCGTCCGGCCCCGCAGCCGGCCCCGCATCGCAGGCCACGGCCGAGCCGGTGCGCCGCGGCGGCGCGGGCTTCGGCTCGCTCCTCGCCGCCAGCCTGCTCGGCGGCGTGATCGGCGCCGGCCTCCTGCTCGCGGTCGAGCAATCGGGCGTGATCCCGAACCGCGGCGCCCAGCAGCAGAATGCCGCCCTCGACCAGCGCCTCGCCGGGCTCGCCCCCCGCGACGCGATCGCCGGCCTGGAGAAGCGCGTCGCGGCGAACGAGGCCGTGCTGAAGCCGCTGCCGGAGGCCGTGCGCAGCGCGGAGGCGCAGGCCAGGCAGGCCCTCGACAAGGCGGGGGCGGCCCCGGCCGCGCCCGGCGCGGAGGGCGCGCCCACCGCCCCGACGGCCGCGCCGGCCGACCTGATCGCCCGGCTCGACAGCCTCGACCAGCGCGTCTCGGCCCTGCAGGAGGAGCCCGGCCGTGAGCAGCCGGGGGACGCGAAGCTGACGACGCAGCCAGCGGGAGACGGCAACCAGAAGGTCGCCGCCCTCGACGCCCGCCTGAAGGCCCTCGAGGACAGGCCCGAGGCGAAGCCGGCGGGCAACGACCTCGCGCCCAAGCTCGCCGCGCTGCAGGCGGACGTCGAGTCGCGCATCAAGGCGAATGCGGAGGCCGACCAGGCCATCGGCCAGCGCCTCGACGGGCTTCAGCAGGCCCTCGACGCCCGCGTCAAGGCGGCGACCGAGGCCGTGCAAACCGCGACCCAGGCGGCCCAGCAGGCGGCCGAGGCCGGCAAGGTGCAGGCCCAGGAGACCGCCAAGGGCCTGGAGCGCCAGCTCCAGGAGCAGCAGGACCGGCTCGCCGCCCTCGACAAGGCGGTCGCGCAGCGCGCCGAGGCCACCACCGTTCAGGCGGCCCTGCGCGTCGTCACCGCCGACCGGATCGCCACCGCCCTCAATACCGGCGCGCCCTACGCCGAGCCCCTCGGCGTGCTGCGCAAGCTCGGGGCGGGGGATGCGAGCCGCCTCGACGCGCTCGGCCCCTTCGCGGAAGGCGGCGCCCCGAGCGCGGCCGAACTCGCCGCCGAGTTCCGGCCGATCGCCCAGAAGATCGCGGCGAGCCGCCGTTCGGCCGAGGCGAGGGACGTGGCGGAGACGGGCGACCTGAAGCAGCGCTTCCTCAGCATGGCGGATTCGATCATCCAGGTCCGGAAGGTCGATGCCCCCCCGGCCGAGGCGGCAGGGGGCGACCCCGCCGCCAAGGTCCAGGCCGCCCTCGACCGGGGCGCCCTGCGCGAGGCCGCCCAGGCCTTCGACGCGATGCCCGAGGATGCGCGCGCCCAGGCCGGCGGGTTCGGCCCGAAGCTGAAGGCCCGGGCCGCCGCCGCGCAGGGAGCGCAGGCGCTCCTCTCGGACGCCTTCAAGGGTCTTCCGGCCCCGGCTCCCCAGGCCGCCCCGCCCGAGGCGGGCCGCTGAGGCGCTGCCCCGATCGATCCATGAGGCCGGCTTGCGCCGGCCTCGCCCGTGTTTCACGCGTTGACGAGCCTCTCGCAGGCGCCTGACAGGAGTTCCCGATCCCATGTGGCGCGCCCTCGCCTTCCTGGCCCTGCTAGCCCTCGCCGCCTTCGGGGCGGTCTGGATCGCCGACAGGCCCGGCACGGTCACCATCGTCTGGAACGGCTACGAGGTGGCCACCAGCCTCGCCATCGCCCTCGTCGGCGTGCTGGTCGCCGCCCTGGTGATCGGCTTCATCTGGGCCATCGTGCGGGGCGTGATCGGCCTGCCGGGCTCGATCGTGCGCGGCTCGCGGGAGCGGCGCCGGGCCAAGGGCTTCACGGCGCTCTCCCGCGGCATGGTCGCGGTCGGCTCCGGCGACCCGCTGGCCGCCCGCCGCCACGCGGGCGACGCCGAGCGCCTGCTCGGCGCCGAGCCCCTGGCGCTGCTCCTGAAGGCCCAGGCCGCCCAGATCTCGGGCGACCGGGAGGCCGCCGAGCAGGCCTTTCAACGCATGGCGAACGACCCCGAGACGCGGGTGCTCGGCCTGCGCGGCCTGTTCGTCGAGGCCCGCCGCCGCGAGGACGAGACGGCCGCGCGCGCCTACGCCACCGAGGCGGCCCGCCTCGCGCCGAGCGTCACCTGGGCGAACGAGGCCGTGCTGGAGGCGCAATGCGCCGACGGCGACTGGGCGGGTGCTCAGGAGACCGTGGAGCGCCGCGCCTCGCTCGGGCTGATCGAGAAGGGCTCGGCCCGCCGCCAGCGCGCCGTGCTGCTCACGGCCTCCGCCCAGACCCGCGAGGCGGGCGAGCCCGAGATCGCCACCGAGCGGGCGCTGAGGGCCGTCAAGCTCGCGCCCGACCTCGTGCCGGCCGCCGCCATCGCGGGGCGGCTCCTCGCCCGCACCGGCGACCTGCGCAAGGCCGCCAAGATCGTCGAGGCCGCCTGGAAGGCGAACCCGCACCCGGACCTCGCCAAGGTCTATCTCAACCTGCGCACGGGCGATTCCGTGCGCGACCGGCTGGCCCGCGCCGAGACGCTCGCCAAGCTCTCCTCCTGGCACCCCGAGGCGCGGCTCGCGCTGGCCCAGACCGCCTACGAGGCGCGGGAGTTCGGGCAGGCCCGCGAGGCGCTGCAGCCGCTCCTCAACGACCGCCCGACCGTGCGCGCCTGCCTGACGATGGCCCGCATCGAGGAGGCCGAGCACGGAGCGGGCTCCGGCCGTGCCCGCGAATGGCTGGCCCGGGCCGCCCACGCCCCGCGCGACCCGCTCTGGATCGCGGACGGCATCGCCTCCGAGACCTGGGCGCCGGTCTCCCCGGTGAGCGGGCGCCTCGACGCCTTCGAGTGGAAGGCGCCGACCGAGCTGCTGGCCGGCCCCGGCAGGGGCGATCCCGCGGGCGAGTTCAGGGAGGACGTGACCGGGGATCTCGACGACCGCGGCGAGAGCCGCCCGGCCGCCCCGCTCGCCACCGCCGCGCCCGCCGCGACGACGGGCGCATCCGCGGCGCCGGCGGCCGAGGCCGCGAAGCCCGCCGCCGCGGCACGGCCCGAGACCGCCGCCCCGCTCGCGGCCGGCACCGCGACCCCCGTCGTGCTGCCTCTGCCGCGCACGCCGGACGATCCGGCTGCCGGCCCCGAGGAGGCGGAGGCGAAGGCCCGCCGGTTCGGCTGACGCCGGGCCGCCCCGGCGCGGGCCCGGCGGATTCACGAAAGCGGCGCGACGCTGGCGCCTCGAGCGCGGGTCCCGTCTCGTTCGAGAGAGGGACAGGGTGAGGGGTTCGACCTCTCCCGGACGGGGGGGAGGCCGGGCATCTGTGACGAGACGGGCTGGCGCAGGGCGGGACGCCGACCCGCGCACCCGCTTAAAGGTCGATTCACGCAACGCGCTTAGCCTTCGGTTACTCTAGTTCCGCGTACCCGAAGTGCCATGCCCTCATCCGCCGACGATGCGCCGGACCTGTCCGGGCTCATCGAACTGTCGCGCATCGAGCATCTCGACCTCAAACCCGTGGTCCTGCGGGTGCAGACGGACCTGTTCCTGCAGGCGGCGCGGCGGGACCGGGCGGCGACCGAGGCGTTTTCGTCGCTGGCCTGCGGGCTGATCCCCACTGTCGACGACGACACGGCCGCCATCGTCGCGCGCAAGCTCGCCCCCTTCGCCGAGACGCCGGAGCCGGTGCTCCTCAGCCTCGCCCGCCGCGGCGGCGCGGTGCGGGACATCGTCGTGGCGCGGGTGCCGCGCCTGACCACGCCGCTGATCGAGGCGGCGGAGGCGGACGGGACCGACATGGGGCCGGCGCTCGCCGCCCGCACCGACCTCGGCCGCGCCACCGCCACCGATCTCGCCGGGCGCGCCGACCCCGCCGTCGACCTCGCACTGGCGCGGAACATCGGCACCCCGCTCTCGGGCGAGGCCCTGACGCGGCTCCTGGTGCGGGCGCGCAAGAATCCGGACCTCGCCGCCGCGCTCCTCGCCCGCCCCGACCTCGCCCCCGCCGAGGTGGCGCCGCTCTACCTGCACGCGGATGCGGAGCGCCGGGAGGCGATCGCCGCTTCGGTCGCGGCCACCGCCGCCCTGCGCCCGTGCCCGCCGCCGCCCCGCGAGGCCGGGGCCATCCTGACCGGGTTGTCCGCGAGCCACGATGTCGGCGGGTTCGTGGCCGCCCTCGGCGACATCCTCGGCCTGCCCAAGGCCTTCCTCTCGGCCGCCCCCGACCCGGCGAGCCGCTACGACCTGCTGACGCTGGCGCTGCGCGCGGCGGACCTCCACGAGGAGGAGGCGGTCTACGTCTTCCTGACGCTGAACGAGACTGTCGCCCGCTCGGCCGAGCGCGTCTTCGAGCTGGTGCGCCTGTTCCGCACGATCCCGCGCGCCGCCGCCCGCGACCTCCTCTCGGACATCCTCGACGCGCCGCTGAAGGAGCGGGCCGCCGCGCCCGACGCCCACCGGCCCTACCACGCGCCGGAGACGGGCAAGGTCCGCCCCGCCGCCGAGCGCGCGCCGCTGCGCCCCGCCCTGCCGGGCCGGGTGCGCAAGACGTCGTGAGGGCCTAGCCCCGCACGATCGCGCGCAGGAAATAGACGAGACCGGTGAAGACGAGCAGGCTCGCGGCGTAGAAGGCCACGAACCAGAGGAGCCGCCACGCCTTCCCCCTCGGCGGGGCCGCGCTCAATGCCCGTAGCCGCCGGACTGGATGTCCTCGGCGACCTTCCCGCGGAAAACCCAGTAGGCGTAGGCGGTGTAGGCCAGCGTCAGCGGCATCACCACCGAGTAGCCGATCAGGGCGAATTGCAGGGCGCTCACCGCGTTCGCCGCCTGCCAGATCGTCATCTTCGGAGGCACGATGTAGGGGAACAGGCTGATCGCGAGCCCGAGGAAGCCGAGCAGGAACAGGGCGATGGTGAGGAGGAAGGGCGCGATGTCCCGGCCCTCGTCGAGGGTCCGGTAGATGCGCCAGCAGACGAAGGCCGTCACCAGGGGCACGGGCGCCACGTAGAGCACGTTCGGCCAGGAGAACCAGCGCCACTGGATCTCGAGGCCGAGGAAGGGCACCCAGGCGGAGACGATCGCCATCGACAGGATGGTGCCGGCCAGGAACTGCTTGCTCTTGCGGCGCGACCAGATCTCGAGCTCGCCCGAGGTCTTCATCACGCACCACGTGGCGCCGAGGAGCCCGTAGCCGCAGACGAGGCCGATCCCGGTCATCACGCTGAAGGGGGTGAGCCAGTCGAAGGTGCCGCCCGCGTAGCCGCGCCCCTCGATGTGGAAGCCCTGGACGAAGGCGCCGAGCACCATGCCCTGCGCGAAGGTCGCGACGAGCGAGCCGTAATGGAAGGCGTAGTCCCAGATCGGCTGCGACTTCTCGGCCTTGAAGCGGAACTCGAAGGCGACGCCCCGGAAGATCAGGGCGATCAGCATCAGGATCAGCGGCAGGTAGAGCGCGGGCAGGAGGATGGCGTAGGCGACGCTGAAGACCGCGAACAGGCCGCCGCCGCCGAGCACCAGCCAGGTCTCGTTGCCGTCCCAAATGGGAGCGACCGAGAGCATCATCCGGTCCCGCCAATTGCCCCGCTCGGCCGCGGTGAACAGGATGCCGACGCCGAGATCGAACCCGTCGATGACCACGTACATGGCGACCGCGAGCGCGAGCAGGGCCGACCAGACCAGGGGCAGCCAGAAGGCCGCGCCCTCGTACTCCATGCCGAACCCGAACATGCCGACCTCGCCCCGCTCTCGTATCCGCCCCGGAGCAACCCTAAACGCGGGGGGTCGGATCCGCCAAGATGCAGGCTTCGCCAATGTCCCGGATCCGCGAAGATGCCGGGTTCGCCAAGATGCCCGGTTCGCGGGGGCAGCCTCAGCGCGCCTCCGCGCCGCGCCAGGACGGGCGCCGGTCGGCCTCGGCCAGGGTGTCGTGCGAGGGCGGCACCGAGAGGCGGCGCGTCAACTCGGCGAGGCCCTCGCGGGCGATGCGCTCGCGGGCCTCGGGCGGCAGGGCGTTGAAGGCGGCGGGCAGCGCCTCGGAGAGCGCGGGCACGGAGCCGGCGAGCGTCGGGGGCGCGGGCAGCGCGGGGGGCGAGCCGTCCTTGCGCAGGGCGAAGTACGAGAGCGTGCCGATCACCAGCGCGGCGCGCAGAAGGAACGACATGGCAGCGGCATCCTCGCCCGGCCGCGGAGGCGGCCCGTCCGCGCCCGAGCCTCGCCGGGATTGGTGAAGCGGGCCTCAAGGCGGCGGGGAAATCCCGCCTCATGGTGAACGGAGCCGGCCGGCCCCGTTTCGGGCCGGCGCCGCGGCCGGGGCGGTTACCTTACGGAAAGCATCCGCAAAAAAACGACGGGTGTCCCGCAACACTCGCTTAAGCCGCCTCTGCGAACGTCAGGCTCAGTCGTGTGAAGTCGAGCGAAGGGGCGCGGAAAGGCCGGGAAGGCTATACCGCGCTGCGCGTGCCTGTATTGCGTATCCACACAGCCTTGACCACGCTCGTCGACGCGCGCCTCGCCGGCCTCGTCCACGAGTCGGTGATCGACGATCCCGGCGTGCGCTTCCGGCACGAGCGGTTCCTCGTCTCCCGGCTCGCCACCGGCGCGGTGATGATGGCGGCGCTGCCGCCCTACCTGCTCTGGCGCGGCGTGCCCTCGGGCATCGAGACGCTGGCCATCGCGAGCCTGTTCCTGCCCCTCTTCGCCGCCCTCCTGCTGTCGCGCACAGGCTCGCTCTGGAGCGCGCACGCCCTCTCCTCCGCCGGGCTGACCGGCCTCGTCGTCTGCGTGGCCGGCATGACCGGCGGCGCGAACTCGGCGGCCGCGATCTGGCTCGTGGCGATCCCGCTGGAGGCGGTCGTGTCCGGCTCGCGCCGGGCGACGGCGGCGGCCGCGTTCATCGCGATGCTCGGCGCCATCGCCGTCGCCTGCGGCGGCGCCTGGATCGCGGGGGCGCCCACGGTCGGCTGGTCGGCCGAGATCGCGATGCCCGTCTTCGCCATCACCGCGATCGGCCACGTGGCGGCGCAGGCGCTGGAGCACATGCGCAACGAGGGCAAGTGGCGGGCGCGGATGCGCGACAACGAGGCCCGAGACCGGATGCTGCTCTCGGCGATCGACGACCTCGTGACCTGGCACGACTGCAACGGCCGCGTGCTGGAGGCGAGCGCCTCGGCGTCGCGCTTCGTCGGCGCCGACGCCCTGCGCCTGCGCGGCCACGGCCTGCTCGACCGGGTCCACGTCGCCGACCGGCCGGCCTTCCTGCAGGCGATCAGCGACGTGGCCGCGCTCGGCCGGCCCGCGACCGTGCCCTTCCGCCTGCACCTCGAACCCGGCGCCGCCCGCGAGGACGGGGCCCGCATCATCCACGCCGAGATGCGCGCCCACCGCATCGCGAGCGAGGAGCCCGGCCTCCCGCCGACCGTGGTCGCCGTGACCCGCGACGTCTCCGAGCACCGCCGCCACGCCGCCGAGTTGGAGCGCGCCCGCGCCGAGGCCGAGCGCGCCGACGCGGTGAAGAGCCGCTTCCTCGCCAATGTCAGCCACGAGCTGCGCACGCCGCTCAACGCCATCATCGGCTTCTCCGAGGTGCTCGCCGGCGAGGGCGCGGTGACGCTCGGGCCGGAGCGGGCGCGCGAATATGCCGGCATCATCGGCGCTTCCGGCCAGCACCTCCTCGACGTCGTCAACACCCTGCTCGACATGAGCCGCATCCAGAGCGGCAATTTCGACTACCAGCCCGAGACGATCGACGCGGCCGCCCTCCTGCGGACCTGCTGCGACCTGATGCAGCTCCGGGCCGACGCGGCGGGCGTGACGCTCGTGCGCAGCGGCTCCGCGCAGGCCGTCGAGATCACCGCCGACCCCCGCGCCTGCCGCCAGATGATGATCAACCTGATCTCGAACGCCGTGAAGTTCACGGGCTCCGGCGGCCGGGTCGAGGTGGGCCTGCGCCCCGTCGGCCAGCAGCTCCAGGTCGTCGTCGCCGACACCGGGATCGGCATCCGCGAGACGGACCTGCCGCATCTCGGCACGCCCTTCTTCCAGGCGGGCGGCGGCGGCTACAAGCGCGCCCACGAGGGCACGGGCCTCGGCCTCTCCGTGGTGCAGGGCCTCGTCGGCCTGCACGGCGGCACCATCGCCATCGAGAGCGCCGAGGGCGAGGGCACCACCATCACGGTGACGCTGCCGCGCGATTGCCGCCGCGGCAATCCGGGTGGGGCGCCCGCGCCGATCACCACCGCCGTGCGCCGCCTGGCGCCGGCGCCCGCGCGGGCCGAGCCCGCCCTGGTGCGGCTCCCGCTCGGCCTGTTCGACGCCGGGCCGGCGCCCGCCGAGGCGATCGGGCTTCCCGAGGCGGTCGGCCGGGTGGCGCCCCCGCTGCGGCGGGCGGGATGAGCGGCGGCATGCGAGGGGAGCACGGGATGCGCGACAGCCAGAGGCCGCGGGACCCCCGCGAGATCACCGTGGCCGGAGAGGGCCGCCCCGCGGCCGGCGCGCGCCGCCGCGCCGCCGACCGGCCGCCGCCCGGCGAGATGCGCGCCGCGCTCACCGCCTTCGCCCGCGGCGTCGGCTCGGCCTGCCGGCGGCATCCCGGCGAGATGGCCGGATCGCTCCTGGCGGTCGCCGCCGCGGGCTATGTCGCGGTGAACGCGCTCGGCCTGCAGCAGGGCCGCCACCCGGCGCCGATCCTGCCGAAGGTCGCCGCCCGAGCGGAGCCCCCCGTGAAGAAGGCGGCAGCCGCCGAGCGGCCGGCCCCGGACAAGGCTGCGGCCGCCGCCGAGGGAGCCCGGGAGGCGCCGCGGCCCGCCAGGGCCGCCGAGGCACCGCAAAAGCGCGACGCGATCGGCGACCTGATCCGCTCGGACGAGACCACCGCCTCCGTGACGCCGAAGGCCGACGCCAAGGCGGAGACGAGGGCGGACGTGAAGGCGGACCGCTCGGTCATGCAGGCGCAGCGCGCCCTCCTGAAGCTCGGCTACGGCCCGCTGAAGGCGGACGGGATGATGGGCGCCAACACCCGCGCCGCGATCGAGAAGTTCGAGCGCGACCGCAAGCTGCCGGTGAAGGGCGAGGCCGCGGGCCGCACCCTGCGCGAGCTCGCCGCGCGATCCGGCCTGCCGCCGGGCTGAACCCTCCGCGGACGGTTGCCAGGCGCCGCCGTCTCGCGCATGCGGAAGGCTCCCGCCGCCCCGCTCCGCGAGACCGCCATGCCGCGCCTGCGCTCCGATTTCTTCGTCTCGGCCCAGATCCGGCGCCTCGACGTCGCGGGCATCCCGGCGGTTCTGCGCCGCCGCGGCGCGGCCGAGGCCGGGGCGATCTTCGTGAAGGTCGACCGGCTCGACGGCTCGGCCGACCTCTACGGGCCGGCGCCCCAGGCGCTCTTCGACGCCGAGACCTCGGGGGACCGGCGCTTCGCGCAGCTGCTGGCGGGCGCAGAGCCCCTCGCCGTCGAGGAGCGCCTCGCCAGGGAGGCCCGCTTCGACGACGACCTCTGGATCGTCGAGATCGACGACCGGCAAGGCCGGCATTTTCTGGATCTGGCGGAGTGAGCCCGGGCCAGACCTCCGCGATCGGGCAGGCGCGTCGGAGATCGGGGCCGGTCCCTTCGGGAGCGCAGGAACCCGGCGCGACCTCATCGCCCGAGGTGCGTCACCCCCACAATTCCGCCTCCGGCGGGTGGATCGTGCTGCCCTCGAAGAGCAGGCCCGGCTCCCGGTCGCGGGCGAGCAGCAGGGGGCCGTCGAGGTCGACATACGCGGCGTGGTGGGCGAGCAGCATGGCCGGCGCCATGGCGAGCGAGGTGCCGACCATGCAGCCGACCATCAGGGAGAGGCCGCGCGCGCGGGCCTCGTGGGCGAGCATCACGGCCTCGGTCAGCCCGCCCGTCTTGTCGAGCTTGATGTTGATGGCGTCGTAGCGCTCGGCCACCGCGTCGAGGCCGGCCCGGTCGTGCAGGCTCTCGTCGGCGCAGATCGGGATGGGGCGCGGGATGCGGGCCAGGAGATCGTCCTCGCCCGCCGGCAGGGGCTGCTCGATCAGGCCGATTCCCGCCTCGACGCAGGCCGCGAGGTTCGCCGCGATGGTCGCCTCGCGCCACGCCTCGTTGGCATCGACGATGAGGCGGGATTCCGGCGCGCCGCGGCGCACGGCGGCGATCCGCTCCGGGTCGCCCTCGCCGCCGAGCTTCACCTTGAGGAGGGGGCGGTGCGCCGCGGCGCGGGCGGCCGCCTCCATGCTCTCCGGGCTGCCGAGGCTCAGCGTGTAGGCGGTGGTGGCAGGGCCGGGCGCCGAGAGGCCCGCGATCTCCCAGGCCGGGCGCCCGGCGAGCTTCGCCTCGAGGTCGAACAGGGCGCAGTCGAGGGCGTTGCGCGCCGCGCCCGCCGGCATCCGTTCGAGGAGGTCCGTGCGGGTGAGGCCGGAGGCCACCGCCTCGGCCTGCGCGCCGATCAGGTCGGCGACGCTCTCGACGCTCTCGCCGTAGCGGGCATAGGGGACGCACTCGCCGCGGCCGGCCAGCGTCCGCCCGCCCTCCTCGCAGGCGATGCTCGCCACCACCACCACGGCCTCGGTGCGGCTGCCGCGGGCGATGGTGAAGGCGCCCGCGATCGGGAAGCGCTCGACGGCGACGGAGAGGCGGCGGCTCACGCGGTCGCTCCTGCGGTGGAAAATTCGGCGACCAGACGGTCGACGAGGCTGTCGACGCCGAAGCGCACCGGGTCCGTCGCCGGCAGATCGTGCTCGGCCGCGATCGCCTCCAGGATGCGGCGCGCCTCGTCCTCGGGCAGGGCCTGCGTGTTCACGGCGATGCCGACCGGGCGGATGCCGGGATTCGTCAGCCGGCCGAGCCGGATCGTCAGGTCGATCACCTCGATGATCGCCGGCAGCGGGTGCTCGACGCCGCGCATCTTGGTGCGCGTCGGCTCATGGCAGACCACGAAGGCGTCGGGTTGCGCCCCGTGCAGCAGCCCGAGGCTGACGCCGGCGAAGGAGGGGTGGAACAGGGAGCCCTGCCCCTCGATCAGGTCCCAATGGTCCAGGTCGGCGGCGGGCGCAATCCACTCAACGGCGCCCGAGATGAAATCGGCCACCACGGCGTCGATCGCCGCGCCGCGGCCCGAGATGAAGACGCCGGTCTGACCCGTGGCGCGAAAATCCGCGTCGAGGCCGCGCGCGCGCATGCCGCGCTCCAGCGCCAGCACCGTGTACTTCTTCCCCACCGAGCAATCGGTGCCGACGGTGAGCAGGCGCCGTCCCGGCCGCTTCGTGCCCTTGCCGGTGGCGAAGGTCTCGGTGGTGTGGCGGACGTCGTGGAGCCGGCGCCCGTGGGCCTTGGCCGCCTCCGCGATGGCGGGGACGGAGCCGAGGCGCACGTGCAGGCCGCTCGCCACGTCGAGGCCAGCCTCGAGCGCCGCGACGATCTCGGCCACCCAATGGTCGGGCAGGGTTCCGCCCGCGTTGACGACGCCGATCACCATCGTGCGGCAGCCGCGCTCCACCGCCTCGGCGAGCGTCAGGTCGGGAATGCCGAGATCGGCCGCGCAGCCGGGCAGGCGCAGCTGCCCGACGCACCAGTCGGGGCGCCAGTCGACGATGCCGTAGGCGGTCTTGGCGGCGAGGCGGTCCGGCACGTCGCCGAGGAACATCAGGTAGGGGGTGTCGATCTGCATCGGTCTCGCTCGCCCGAGGACGCCCGCTTCGGGGTCCCCGCCTCTATGCGGGATCGCGGGCGCGAAGGCCAATGCAGGTTGCCGGCCAGGGGCTTCGGATTCCCCGCCCGCGCCCGAAATCGCGCGCGCCGAAATTGCGCCATCGGCTTGAGCCGCGGGCGGCAAGATGGCAATCCGGATCTGCCGAAAGGTCCCGGGTCGCGGGCGTCGGTGGAGGGCTCATCCCCGCATGAAGATGTACGGCAACTGGCGCTCGGCCGCGGCCTTCCGGGTGCGGATCGCGCTCAACCTCAAGGGCATCCCCTACGAGGAGACCTTCATCGACCTCGACGCGGGCGACCAGCACGCGCCGGATTTCCGCCGGATCAATCCCCAGGGGGCGGTCCCCGCCCTGTTCGACGGCGAGGGGCCGCCGCTGACGCAGTCGCTCGCGATCCTCGACTATCTGGAGGAGACGCATCCCGCGGTGCCGCTGCTCCCGGAGGATCCGCGGGCCCGTGCCCGGGCGCGCTCGCTCGCGCAGGTCGTCGCCTGCGACACCCACCCGCTCTACGTGCCGCGGGTGCGCAATTACCTGATGCAGGCCTACGACCTGCCGAAGGAGCGGATGATGGGCTTCGTGCGCCACGCCTTCGAGACGGGGCTGACGGTGCTGGAAACCCGCCTCTCCACGGAGGACGGCACCGGGCGCTACTGTCAGGGCGACCGGGTTAGCCACGCCGACCTCTGCCTCGTGAGCCTCTGGGTCGGCACCGGCATCTTCGGCGTCGCGCAGGAGCCCTACCCGACGGTGCGGCGCATCGCCGAGACCTGCCTCACGGAGGAGGCCTTCGCCAAGGCCCACCCGCTGCGCCAGCCGGGCGCGCCGGCCTGAGGCGCGACGCGGGACCGGATTGGAATTTTTCTCAAACTCGTGCCTAGGCTGGCATCGGCCTCGCATCGCGGCGCGGCCGCGGATGGACGGGGCGGCCGAGCCTGCCGCACGCTGGAACGGGACGGGAGTGCGTATGGTACCGGGCGAGAACGAGGTTGGCCTTCACCGGATCGTGGTCGTCGGCGGGGGCGCGGCCGGGCTGCAGCTCGCGACGAAGCTCGGCGAGAAGCTCGGGCGCCGCCGCAAGGCGCATGTCACCCTGGTCGACCGGGCGCGGACCCACATCTGGAAGCCGCTCCTGCACGAGGTCGCGGCGGGCAGCCTCGATGTCGGCCACCACGCCGTCGACTATCTGCACCACGCCCACGAGCACCATTTCCGCTACCGGATCGGCGAGATGACGGGGCTCGACCGGGCCAGCCGCACGATCCAGCTCGCGGCGAGCCTCGATGCGGAGGGGCGCGAGGTGACGCCCGTGCGCTCGATCTCCTACGACACGCTGGTGATGGCGGTGGGCTCGACCACCAACGATTTCGGCACGCCGGGGGTGAAGGACCACGCCATCGCCCTCGACACGCAGGAGCAGGCGGTGCGCTTCCAGCAGCGGCTGATCAACGCGATGCTGCGGGCGCACACGCAGACCGGGCCGGTCCGGCCGGGCCAGCTCCACGTCACCGTGATCGGCGCGGGCGCGACGGGCACCGAGCTCGCCGCCGAGCTCCACCGCACCACCCGCCAGGTCGCCTCGACGGGCCTCGACCGGATCGACCCGGCCAAGGACCTCAAGATCACCCTGGTGGAGGCGGCCGAGCGCATCCTGCCCGCGGTGCCCGCCCGCCTCTCGGGCGAGGTGATGGCCCTCCTCGACAAGATCGGCGTCGAGGTGCGCACGAATGCCCGCGTCACCGAGGTGCGGGCGGACGGCGTGCAGCTCGCCGACGGCGGCTTCATCCCCTCCGAACTCGTGGTCTGGGCCGCGGGCGTGAAGGCGCCCCCCTTCCTGAGCGAGATCGGCGGCCTCGAGACGACGCGCACCAACCAGCTCGTGGTGACGCCCACCCTGCAGACGACGCGGGACCCGGACATCTTCGCGATCGGCGACTGCGCCTATCTCGTGGAGCCGGGCACGAACACGCCGATCCCGCCCCGCGCCCAGGCCGCGCACCAGCAGGCGAGCTACCTGATCAAGCAGATCCCCAACAAGATGGCCGGCAAGGCGCTGCCGCCCTTCAAGTACCGGGATTTCGGCTCGCTCGTGTCCCTCGGCGAGTACTCGACGGTCGGCAACCTGATGGGCTTCATCCAGGGGAAGAACATGTTCATCGCCGGGCTGTTTGCCCGGATGATGTACCGCTCGCTCTACAAGATGCACGAGCAGGCGCTGCACGGGACCTGGAAGACCGCCCTCGACGCGCTGGCCCGCGCCCTGACCCGGCGCACCGAGCCGCGGGTGAAGCTGCACTGAGCGCGCTCCTCCCCCCGTTCGTCCCGCCCTATCTGTCGTGAGGGCGCCGGCGCGGACCGGCGCGACCACGAGGAAACGACCATGATCCTGATCAGCGTCCTGTACCCGGGCGGCGCCGGCACGAAGTTCGACATGGACTATTATCTCGGCCACCACATGCTGCTGGTGCGCGAGCGCTGGCGCCCGCTGGGCCTGCACGAGGCGAAGGTGGTGCGCGGCACCGGCACGCCGGACGGCGGCCCCGCCCCCTATCAGGTGATGGCGCTCCTCACCTTCGACTCGGCGGACGCCTTCAAGGCCGCCGTCGACCGGCACGGGGACGAGATCTTCGGCGACATCCCGAAATTCACCGACGTGCAGGCGGTGGTGCAGCTCAACGACTTCCCGGAATAGACGCGGGCATGATCGACATCATCAAGCAGATCCAGGAGCGCAATCCCGCGCTCGGCTCGACCATCATCGTGCTGCGCCCCGATTCCCGGGCGCTCGCCGAGCCGGAGCGGCTGACTCCGGAGGCGGCGGCCTGGATCGCGGAGCGGGCGCCCGGCGCCCGCCTCTCGCGGGAGACGGTCCTGCTCGCGCCCTATCCCGGCGGCGTTCCGGCCGAGCGCACCGTCACGGTGCTCGCCTTCGCGGATTCGACGCATCTCGCCGCCTTCGCGACGGCCTGGACGGCCGACCCGGAGCCGGAGGAGGCGGACGAGGCCGCCCCGGCCTGAGGGACGGACCGCGGCGCCCCGTCAGGCCGCCGCCTGCAATTCCCGGATCGCGGCGAGCGTCGCCGTCCGCAGGGTCTCCAGGCGGCGCAAGGGCACGACGAGATCGGCCCCCGAACCGGCCGCCGTCTCGATCTCCCGGCAGAGGACGGAGAGGCCCGTGAAGCCGAGGACGCCGGCCGCCGAGACCATGGCGTGGGCGTCGTGGGCGATCTGCGCGCGGTCGGTCTCGCCGGGGCGGAAGCGCTCGCCGAGCTCGCCCGCGAGCAGGGACAGCAACCCCTGGAGGCGCACCGGCCCGATATTCTCCTCCAGGGTGGCGAGCGCGGTCCGATCGATCGCCGCCGCCGCCGCCCCGTCGTCGCCGCGCCCGGGGCCGGACCAGCGCGCGATCGTCGCGAACAGGTCGGCGCGCCGGAACGGCTTGCCGACATGATCGTCCATGCCGGCCTCGCGCAGGGCGGCGATCTGCTGGGGCAGGACGTTGGCCGTCATCGCCACGATCGGCACGCCGCGGGCCGGCGAGGCCAGCGACCGGATCCGCCGCGTCGCGGCGAGGCCGTCCATGCCCGGCATCTGCACGTCCATCAGGACGAGATCGTAGCCCGTCCCCGCCTCGGCCTCCCGCTCGACCGCGGCGACCGCCTCCGCGCCGTCGCCGGCCACGTCGACACGGAAGCCCTGCGCCTCGAGCACGGAGCGGGCGAGTTCCTGGTTGATGAGCACGTCCTCCACGAGGAGGATGCGCAGGGGCACCCCCTCGCGCGCCGGCGCGACCGGCCCGGACAGGGACGGCGCCTCCGCGGGTCGCGCCTCGCCGCGGGGCAGGCTGAGGGTGAACCAGAAGGTGGAGCCCGCGCCCTCGCGGCTCTCGACGCCGATCTCCCCGCCCATCAGGGTCAGGAGGTGGCGGCAGATGGCGAGGCCGAGGCCGGTGCCGCCGAAGCGCCGGCTGATCGAGCCGTCGACCTGGCTGAAACGCTTGAAGAGGCGCTTCTGGTGCTCGGGCGCGATGCCGATGCCCGTATCCGTCACCTCGAAGCGCATGCGCTCGCCCGCCGGCCCGATGCCGCAATGGCGGACGTTGAGGGCGACGGAGCCGGACGGCGTGAACTTCACGGCGTTGTTGAGGAGGTTGAGCAGGACCTGCCGGAGGCGCTGCGCATCGCCGACGACGTAGTGCGGCAGGGCGGCATCGAAATGGGCCTCGATCCGGAGCCCGCTCTTGAGGGCGCTCCCGCGCACGATCGCGACCGTGCTGTCGATGAGCGGCAGCAGCGCGAAGGGCACGGGGTCGAGGCTGAGCTGGCCGGCCTCGATCTTCGAGAAGTCGAGGATGTCGTTGACGATGGTGAGGAGCGCGGTGCCCGAATCTTGCACGAGCTCCAGGCGGCGACGGCCCTCGGGGCCGAGATTCGGCTCGTCGAGGAGGAGGTCGGCGTAGCCGATGATGCCGTTCAGCGGCGTGCGGATCTCGTGGCTCATCGCGGCAAGGAACTCGCTCTTGGCCGCGCTCGCCCGCTCCGCCTCCTCGGTCGCGGCGCGCAGGGCGGCCTCCGCGCTCTTGCGCTCGGTGATGTCGAGATGGAGCCCGACCATCCGGTAGGGCTGGTCGTCGGCGCCGAACAGGGTGCGGCCCCGTGCGTAGATCCAGCGCTCGCCGACGCGGAACTCGGTGGCGTAGGTCGTGCGGGTGTCGATCGCGCGGCGCACCGCCTCCCAGGCCCCCGGCGCGTCCTCCGGGTGCAGCAGCGCCGTCCATTCCGCCGTGGTGATGCCGCGCGTCTCCCAAGCCTCGGGCAGGCCGTACATGCGCAGGCTCTCCGGTGACAGGAGGCTGAGACCGCTGCGCATGTCGAAGTCCCAGGTGCCGGCATCGGCCGCCTCGAGGCCGATGTGGAGGAGGTCGCGCGCCTCCTCCTCGGCGATCCGGGCGGTGACGATGTCGTCGATGTCCAGCGCCGTGCCGAGCCACTCGACCGCGCCCCCCTCCTCGCCCGGGTGGTGCACGGGCGTCATCGCGAGCTTGTGCCAGCGATAGGCGCCGTCGTGCCGGCGCAGGCGCCACTGCCCCGAGAACCCCTCCCCCGTCGTGACGGCGCGGCGCCAGGACGCCTCCATGGCGGACGCGTCCTCCGGATGGTTGCGGGCGATGCGCGCCGCCCGGGCCGTGCCGAGCGGGCCGTAATAGGCCTCGAAGCAGGGATTCGCGTAGGTCGCCTCCCCGTCCGCCGAGCGCATGGTCCAGACGAGGAGCGGCAGCGTGTCGGCGAGGCTGCGGTAGCGGATGTCGCTGCGGCGCAGCTCGGCCTCCGCCCGGCGGCGCTCCGTCACGTCGATCAGGATGCCGAACAGGCTCTCGGGCTGCCCCCGCCCGTCGCGGCGGCAGGTGCCGCGGACGATCACGTTGCGGTAGGTCCCGTCGGTCCGCAGGATCCGCGCCTCGAACTCGAAATCGGCGCCCCCCGCGATGGCGTCGCCGACGAGGGCGACGAGACCGGCGCGCTCGTCGGGGTGATAGAGTTCCGAGAAGACCGAGAGATGGGGTGGTGCGCTGCCCGGGTCGCGGCCCGTGATGCGGTAGAGCCCCTCCGACCAGACGGGCTGCCCGTCGGCGAGGTCGACCCGCCAATGGCCGACATGGGCGAGCTGCTCGGCCATCGTCAGCAGCCGGTTCGCGTTGGCCTGCACCCCCTCGCGCCGCGCGATCTCGGCGGCCTGCTCGGTGATGGTGGCCTCGTGGGCGATGCGGGCCTCGACCTCGGTGCGGTGCCGGACGTTGGCCCGGTGCAGGCGCAGATGCGCGACCACGATGCAGGCGAGGTCGGCGAGCGCTGCCGCGTCGGCCTCCGAGAAGGCGCGGGGCTCCACGTCGATGAGGCAGAGGGCTCCGACCCGGATGCCGTCCGCGAGGATCAGCGGCGCGCCGGCGTAGAAGCCGAGGGTGCCCTCGCGGATCAGCGCCATGTCCCGGAAGCGCGGATCGCGGCGCAGGTCCGGCGCGACGAGGACCGCGTCGGTCTGGATCGTGTGGTGGCAGAGGGTCGCCTCGCGGGGCAGTTCCGACGGGACCAGGGCGCAGCCGGTCTTCAGCCACAGCCGGTCGGCATCGATCAGCGAGACGTAGGCCGCGCGGACCCCGAACAGGCGCTCGGCGGTGCGGCAGACGGCGTCGAAATGCTCCTCGTGGGGCGTGTCGAGGATCTGCAGATCGTGCAGGGCCGCGAGACGCTCCGCCTCGCCATGCAGCCTCGTCTCCACCGCTCCGCCCCGAATCAACGACATTCCCACTGAGCAACCTGTGCCGTGGACCACGGCGGAAATCAGCACACACTCCTGCGAGAAGTGCGGTCTGCCTGCCAGCGCAGGCGTGCCGTCTCCAGCGCCCATACCATCCCGAGCATCATGTAGACGTGGCGCCACTTCTCGATGTCGATCTGCACCGCCTGCACGAAGAACATCAGCAGGGCCGGCCAGACGATCTGCGCGTGCGCCCGGTGGGGCGTGTCCCGGGCCATCAGCCGGAAGCCCACGAAGCCCGTCGCGAGGACGAGGCCGAGGAAGGCGGCACCGCCGAGCCAGCCGCCATTGGCGAAGCTGCCGATGTAGGAATTGTGCGGCTCGAGGCCGAAGGTCAGGCGCCAGTGCATCGGCCCCATCCCCATCGGCATCCCGACGAGCAGGCCGATGCCGCGCAGCTGGTTGCCGAACCGGCCGGTCTCGCCCTCGTCGTAGGACTGGGTCATCGCGGCCCGCGTCTCGAACATCTGCGCCACGTGCTCGACCGAGAGGAGCGCCAGGATCGCCACGATGCCGAGGACGGCGGTGAGCAGCGTCAGCCCGACGATGCGGCGGCGCAGGCGCGGCGCGCCCGCGTAGACGGAGGCGACCATGACGCCGACCGCGACGGCGCTGCCGCCCCAGGACCCGCGGGAGAAGGAGAGGAAGATGCCCGCCAGGATGACGAGGAGGGCCGCGAGCGCCAGGACCGGGCGCCGCATGCTGCCCGTGAGCAGCCCGTGCATGAGGTAGAGCGCCCCGAGGGTGAGGAAGGAGCCGAACACGTTCGGATCCTGGAAGGTGCCCGAGGCCCGGCCGTATTTGTAGAACAGGTCCTCGATGCCGATGAGATCGAGGTAGCCGACGATGCCGAGCGACGCCGAGAACACGCAACTCGCCGTGTAGGCCTTGAGCGCCAGCTCCATGCGCGCGCCCGTCTCGTCCGAGAACAGCACCGCGAAGAACAGGCAGGTGGCGACGAGATAGGCGAGCTGGATCGTCCAGGTCAGGGGCACCGGCTCGTTCAGGTAGGGGATCAGCGCCGCGACGATGGCCGCGAGGTAGAGGAGGAGGAGGGCGGCGAGCGGCAGCACGCCGCGGTGCAGGCGCAGTCCGAGGCAGGCCCAGAGCAGCATGGTCGGGATCGCCACCACGTCGTAGGGCGAGGTCTCCGAGAAGGCGAAACAGGCGAAGAAGATGAAGGCGGCGAGCAGGGCGCTCGCGAGCCCGCGCAGGGCGGCGAGGACGGGCACGCCGGCCCAGGCGCCCGCGTCGGAGGACGCGCCGGCATGCGACGGGGCGAGGGTGGACGCCATGGGGCACGCGACTCCGCGGGCCCGATACGCCGGCCCGGCTCAGGGGAGCTTGGCCCGAAAGGGTTGATTTTCGGCTGACGGCGGGCGTCGTTCCCCCCTTGCGGGCCATCCCCCTCACGCATCCCCGGCGTCGCGGCTCGCGTGGGGCGCCTCCGGCTCACGCCCGGCAGGCGAGAAACCCGTCTCGGATGCCTGCGGCGTCGAGGTTGCGGCCGATGAAGACGACGCGGGAGACGCGCTTCTCGTCGGCGCCCCAATCGCCCTGCAGGTCGCCGTCGAGGATCATGTGAACGCCCTGGAAGACGAAGCGCTTCGGCTCGTCGGGGAAGGCGACGATGCCCTTGCAGCGCAGGATGTCCGGCCCCTGCTCCTGGGTCAGGTTCGAGATCCAGGGCATGAACTTCTCCGGATCGACGGCGCCGTCGAGGCTCGCCGAGACCGATTGGATCTCAGAATCGTGGTGATGGTGGTGGCCCTCCTCCAGGAACTCGGGCTCCACGTCGAGGATGCGGCCGAGGTCGAAGGCGTTGCGCTCCAGCACGGCGTCGAGGGGCACGGCGCAGTTCTGCGTGCGGTGGAGCTGGGCGTAGGGGTTGATGGCGCGGATCTCGCCCTCGACCCGGTCGAGGTCGGCTCCCGAGACGAGGTCGGACTTGTTGAGCAGGATCACGTCCGCGAAGGCGATCTGGTTCTTGGCCTCCGGCGCGTCCCTCAGGCGGTCGGAGAGCCACTTCGCGTCGGCCACGGTCACCACGGCGTCGAGGCGGGCGGCATCGCCGACATCCTGGTCGACGAAGAAGGTCTGGGCGACGGGGGCGGGGTCGGCGAGGCCCGTGGTCTCGACGATGATCGCGTCGAACTTGCCGCGCCGCTTCACGAGCCCGTCCATGATGCGGATCAGGTCGCCGCGCACGGTGCAGCAGACGCAGCCGTTGTTCATTTCGAACACTTCCTCGTCGGCGCCCACGACGAGGTCGTTGTCGATGCCGACCTCGCCGAACTCGTTGACGATGACGGCGTAGCGCTTGCCGTGGTTCTCGGTGAGGATCCGGTTGAGGAGCGTCGTCTTGCCCGCGCCGAGATAGCCGGTGAGCACGGTCACGGGGATCTTGGGCGCGGAATCGGTCGAGACGTCGGACATGGCAGCTCTTCGGTGCGGGCTCGGCCCGTGCGTCGGGCGGGGACGGGGTTGTTATATTGTGTCAGCGGCCGCGGATGGAAGGCGCCGGGCGCGGGCTCCGGGCCGGCGCGCGCCTTCCCCGACCGCTCGCCCGGGCATCGCCCTATCCTCATGCCTGGGCTGCATGGAATCCGCCATCCGGGGCATTTGACGGCATGGACCGGGGATGGTTGTCAGGGACCGTGCGAGCCCGGCACAGGCGGGGCGCCGCGGTGACTGCCCTCCGAAAGGCCCGAGGCCGATGCTCTCCGCCCTGCTCCCCCTCGCCCTCGCGGCTCTCGCCGGCGCCAGCATCGTCGTGCAGCAGGTGCTGAACGCCAACCTCCGGACGGCCCTGAACTCGGCCGCGTGGTCGGGCTTCACGAGCTACCTCGTCGGCGTGGCCTGCATGGCGCTGCTGGCGCTGGCGCTGCGCGACCCCCTCCCCTCGGCGAGCGTGGCGGCGCGGATCCCGTGGTGGGCCTGGAGCGGCGGCCTGTTCGGCGCGATCTTCATCGGCCTCGCCATCCTGCTCGTGCCGCAGCTCGGGGCCGCGACGTTCATCGCGCTCCTCGTCACCGGGCAGATGCTCGCCTCGGTCACCGCCGATCATTTCGGGTGGCTCGGCCTCGCCCAGCGCGCGCTCGATCCGCCGCGGCTCCTCGGCGTCGCGCTGCTGATCGGCGGCGTGCTCCTGATCCGCCGCTGAAGGCGGCTGTGGATCGGCCCGCCCCGGCGCGCTCGCCGGAAGCGCGCGGGCGCGTATTCGGCTATGCATCCTGCAAACAGCGAGGCCGCCCCGGTTCGGCCGACGCAACAGAGGGAGCGGGATGAGCGCCATTCTGGAGTTCGAGCGGCAGCAGCGCGACGCCAAGCTGGAGGAGGTGCGGCGCCTCGCCGAGGATCGTCCGGACGGGGCCGCCCGACGGGCGCACGAGGCGCTCACGCATGTCGTGCGCCTGCGCGCCTTCATCGCGGAAGGCCGGGTCCGGGCGCTCGAAGCCGGCTCCCACCCGCACAAGCCCTGCGGCGAGCCGCGCTATCCGGGCAGCAACTGAGGCGCTCAGGCCCGGCGAGCGGCCGGGGCGCGTTCCCCTCGATCCGGAAGGCCGCCTTCATACCAACCCTTCGAGCGGTTCACGATCCAGACCACCGTCAACATCACGGGAACCTCGATCAGCACGCCGACCACCGTGGCGAGCGCCGCGCCCGAGTGGAAGCCGAACAGGCTGATCGCCGCGGCGACCGCGAGCTCGAAGAAATTGGATGCGCCGATCAGCGCCGACGGGCCGGCCACGCAGTGCTGCTCCCCGGCCACCCGGTTGAGCAGGTAGGCGAGCCCGGCGTTCAGGTAGACCTGGATGAGGATGGGCACCGCCAGGAGCCCGATCACCGCCGGCTGCGCCAGGATCTGCTCGCCCTGGAAGCCGAAGAGCAGGACCAGCGTGGCGAGCAGCGCCGCCAGGGAGACCGGGCCGAGCGTCCCGAGCAGCCGGTCGAGGGCCGGCTGTCCGCCCGAGGCCATCAGGCTGCGGCGCACGACCTGTGCGATGCCGACGGGAATGACGATGTAGAGCATCACGGACAGCACCAGCGTGCCCCACGGCACGGTGATGGCCGAGAGCCCGAGCAGCAGGCCGACGATCGGCGCGAAGGCGACCACCATGATGGCGTCATTGAGCGCCACTTGGCTCAGCGTGAAGTGCGGCTCCCCCCGCGTCAGGTTCGACCAGACGAACACCATCGCCGTGCAGGGCGCCGCCGCCAGGATGATGAGGCCGGCGATGTAGCTGTCGATCTGCTCGGCCGGCAGGAAGGGCCGGAACAGGGAGCCGATGAAGAGCCAGCCCAGAGCCGCCATCGAGAACGGCTTCACCGCCCAGTTGACGAACAGCGTCACGCCGATGCCGCGCCAATGCCGGCCGACATGGCGCAGCGCGGCGAAGTCGATCCGGAGCAGCATGGGGATGACCATGAGCCAGATGAGGGCCGCGACGGGCAGGTTGACCTTCGCGATCTCGGCATCGGCGATCGCCTGGAAAACGCCCGGGAACCCATGGCCGAGCGCGACGCCCGCCACGATGCAGAGCCCGACCCAGACGGTCAGGTAGCGTTCGAAGGTGGACATGAGCCGTCTCTCAGGCGGTGGCGACGCGGTGGCCGTGCTCGTCGATGACGCGCTCGCCGTCCTCCTTGACGAACTCGCCCTGCTGCGCCGGCAGGAGGTCGAGCACGGCCTCGGACGGCCTGCACAGGCGCACGCCCCTGGGGCTCACCACGAGCGGGCGGTTGATCAGGATCGGGTGGGCCTCGATCGCGTCGAGGAGCTGGTCGTCGCTCAGCGACGGATCGGCGAGCCCCAAATCGGCGTAGGGGGTCCCCTTCTGGCGCAGGAGATCGCGCATGGAGATCCCGGCCCGGCCGACCAGCTGGCGCAGGAGTGCCCGCGTCGGCGGGGTCTTCAGGTATTCGACGATGTGCGGCTCGATGCCGGCATTGCGGATCATCGCGAGCGCGTTCCGCGACGTGCCGCAGGCCGGGTTGTGATAGATGATCACGTCCGTCACGCGGTCGCCCCCTGGGGTTGGCAGCACGGTCCGAGGGCGGCGACGGCGGGCGCACAGACCTCGGGATGGCCCTGGCAGCAATCCTTCATCAGGAACGCGACGAGGCTGGACAGCGCCGGGTAGGCGGCGCCGTAGATGATCGAGCGGCCTTCACGCCGGGAATGGACCAGCCCGGCATGCTCCAGTTCCTTGAGGTGGAAGGAGAGGTTCGACGTCGACACACCGACCGCGCTCGCCAGCACGCCCGCCGGGAGCCCCTCCGGCCCGGCCTTGACCAGCACACGCACCGCGCGGAGGCGGTTCTCCTGCGCGAGGGCCGCGAAGGCAGCCAGGGCTTGCGGTTCATCCATCATCGGTTCAATATTTCATTGCTTATTGAAATTTAGATGACGGCGAGCCCGTGGACAAGCCGAAGCCGCTCTTCACCGATGGGATCCCGAACCTCGCGGAGCCGGTCTTCGCGGTGCCGAGGCCCGAGCACCTGAAGCCCCGCGAGACGGCCACCCATGCCCCGCGCTTCCTGATCCTCTACGGCTCGCTGCGCGAGCGCTCGTTCAGCCGCTTCCTGGCCCACGAGGCGGCCCGCCTGCTGGAGCGGATGGGCGGCGAGGTCCGGATCTACGACGCCCACGGGCTCCCGCTGCCGGACGACGCAACGGCCGACCACCCCAAGGTGCAGGAGTTGCGCAACCTCTCGATCTGGTCGGAAGGCCAGGTGTGGGTCAGCCCCGAGCGCCACGGCAACCTGACCGGCGTCATGAAGAGCCAGATCGACTGGCTGCCGCTGAGCGAGGGAAGCGTGAGGCCGACGCAGGGGCGGACGCTCGCGGTGATGCAGGTCTCGGGCGGCTCGCAGAGCTTCAACGCGGTGAACGCCCTCCGGGTGCTCGGGCGCTGGATGCGGATGATCACCATCCCGAACCAGTCCTCGGTGCCGATGGCGTTTCAGGAATTCGACGAAGCGGGGCGGATGAAGCCGGGCCCCCTCTACGACCGCGTGGTGGACGTGTGCGAGGAGCTGATGAAGTTCACGCTGCTCACCCGCGAGCGGGCCGACTACCTCGTGGACCGCTACAGCGAGCGCAAGGAGCGCGCCCCGAAAGATTGGGACAGGATCGGCGCCGATCTCGGTCTCTCGACCTCGGGCCGCTGACGCTCCCCGAAGCCGCGCCGCTCCCCGAGAACCGGGCGCCCGGTCACGACCCGATCACGACCCGACCACATGGAGGGCGATCTCGCGCCGGTGCGGCCGGTCGCGGTGCTCGATCAGGTAGATCCCCTGCCAGGTGCCGAGCGCGAGGCGCCCGGCCCGGACGGGGATCGTCAGCGCCGCGTCCGTCACCATCGTGCGGATATGGGCGGGCATGTCGTCCGGCCCCTCTATGTCGCGGACACGATTTGATTCCTGCCGATCCCCGGCTCATGGCTCCACCCAGCCTTGATGGCTTTAGTGACCTCTTCAACGAAGACACGCGTCTTCGTCGGCACGAGATGGCCGGGCGGCAGGATCGCGTAGACGCCGCCATCCTCCTTCCCGCCCCAGCCCGGCAGCACCTCGACTAGCTTGCCGGCGCGGATTGCCGGACCGGCCAGCCAATGGGCTGTGAGCGTGATGCCAGCGCCGTCGATTGCCGCCATCAGCGGCACCTCGGAATGGTCGGCAATGAGCGAGCAGGCGGGACGTATCGTCCTGCGTGTCCCATCCTTCACCAGCGGCCAGTCCGGCCACGCAGCGTGGCCCGAGAAACCGAGGCACGCGTGATTCGGGAGGTCGGCCGGGGTCTGCGGCGTACCGTGGGCCGCGAGGTAGCTCGGCGCGGCAACGAGCAGGTTCCGGTAAGCGGCCAGCCTGCGTGCGGTGAGCGCACTATCCCGGAGACCTCGGGCACCCACCCGGATCGCGACATCGAACCCTTCCGCAACGACATCAACGAAGCGGTCGGTGAATCGTGCATCGATGCGAATCTGGGGGTGTCGAGCGAGGAAGGACGGCAGCAGCGGCGCGATCCACTGCCGCCCGAAGGTCAGAGGCAGCGATACCCTCACCAAGCCCTGCGGGCTTGCCGCGAAGTCGCTGGCTTCCTGGCTGGCGCTCGCCAGTTCATCGAGGAGTGCCTGAACTCGGCGGCAGTAGATCGCGCCGACCTCCGTCAGGGCGACGCGCCGTGTCGTGCGCGATAGCAGACGGACACCCAAGCGCTGCTCAAGCTGGCTCACGCGGCGCGACACCACCGATGCGTCCCGACCGAGCTTTTTGGCAGCCTCTGTGAAACTCCCGGTATCGGCCACGGCCACAAGAGCGGCCAGTTCCTCCAACCCGCCCGGCTCCAGTAATTCCTGCATCGTTCACACGAGTGAAATGCGGATGCACCGGATTAATCCAGCATCTCGCAGGGCGTACATGAAAGCCATCGAAACGTCGAGGAGATGAACGATGAAGACCTTCCTCAGCATCGGCGCTGGTCCCGGCATGGGCCTGGAGACGGCCGAGCGGTTCGCCCGTGAGGGATTCCGGCTGGTCCTGAGCGCCCGGAATGGAGCCAAGACGCAGGACCTGGCCGACCACCTGAAGGCGAAGGGCCACACCGTTGAGGTACGCACCGTGGACGCTGGCGACGCGTCGAGCGTGAACAGCTTGGTCCAGGGTGTTGAGAGCGACTTCGGCGGCATCGACGTGCTGCACTACAACGCCGCGACCATGCGGCAGGCGAGCCTCGCCGATCAACCGCGCGACACATTCAACAGCGACCTCGCCGTCAATATCGGGGGCGCGATGGCCGCCGCGCAGTCCGTCGCGCCGAAGATGGCTGAGCGCCGCTCCGGCTCGATCCTCCTGACGGGCGGCGGCTTCGGCGTGCAGCCACATCCCGACTATCTCTCGCTCAGCATCGGCAAGGCCGGCATTCGCGCCCTGGCCCAGGGCCTGTTCGAGAGCTTCAGGGAGAAGGGGATCCACGTCGCGACCGTGACGGTCGCCGGCTTCGTGAACGCGGGCTCTGAGGACGCCAAGGCGGTCGGCGAGCAGTTTTGGCAGTTCCACAGCCAGCCTGCCGGCTCGTGGGAGGTCGAGGTCGTCTATACTCCCAAGGGCTGACTGGCTCGCAGGCGGCCCCAGAGGTGCATCCCATCGCTCCTCGCCACGCAAACGGCCTCGCTGACACGGGGCCGTTCTCCGTCAGATTCGAGCCAGTCAAACCGATGCCATGCCGGACCGCTATTATGTCCCCATCACGCGCAGCACGATCTCGCGTCGATGCGGCCTGTCCCGGTGCTCGATCAGGTAAATTCCCTGCCACGTGCCTAAAGCCAGTCGCCCGCCGATCACCGGAATCGACAGGCTTGAATCCGTAAGCATCGTGCGGATGTGGGCGGGCATATCGTCGGGGCCTTCGGCCGTGTGGATGTAGCGTGACCGGCTTTGTAATGCGTCCGGCCCCTCGGCGCCGTGAACGTAGCCGGAATGGCGCGGGGCGAGCCCGTCGAGGGCGGTCATCAGGTCCGCCTGGACGTCGGGATCGGCGTTCTCCTGGATCGTCAGGGAGGCCGAGGTGTGCCGGCAGAACACGGTGACGAGCCCCTCCGCGACGCCGCTGCGGGCGAGGAACTCGGCGACCGCGCCGGTGACATCCGTGAAGCCCTGGCCCGGCGTCGCGATGGTGAGCCGGGCGCCCGCCTGACGCCAGACCTCGCCGGCGGAAAAATCCGCGATGCCCCCGATCCGGCCCGGCCTCATGTGTCCTCCCCGATGAGCGTGGCGCCCGGCGCGATCTCGCGCTCGCCCCGGGCCAGGATGCGCTCCAGAAGCTCGATCCGGTCGGCCTCGGCGGCCGGCTTGTCCCAGCGGATGCGGCTGACCCGGGGGAACCGCATGGCGACCCCGGATTTGTGCCGCGTCGAGCGCTGCACCCCCTCGAAGGCGATCTCGAGGACGAGGCCCCGGTCCGGGCCGTACTCCACCTCGCGCACGGGGCCGAAGCGCTTCGTCGTGTGATTGCGGACGTAGCGGTCGAGCTTGGCGAGCTCGGCGTCGGTGAAGCCGTGATAGGCCTTGCCCACCGGGACCAGCTCCGGCCCGCCCTCCGGCCCCTCCCGCCAGACGCCGAACGTGTAGTCGGAGTAGAAGGACGAGCGCTTCCCGTGGCCGCGCTGGGCGTACATCATCACGGCGTCGACGAGGTGGGGCTCACGCTTCCACTTCCACCAGGGCCCCTTCGGCCGGCCGGGCAGGTAGGCGCTGTTGAGGCGCTTCAGCATCACGCCCTCGATGGCGTCGGCATCCTCGCCCGCCCCCACCGAGGCCGGGTCGGCGCGGGCGGCGGCGAGATCCTCCCAGGTCGCGAAGGGGACGAGGGGCGAGATGTCGATGCGGGCGTGGTCGAGCCGCGCCACGAAGGCTTCGAGCCGGGCGCGGCGCTCGGCGAAGGGCAGCGGGCGCAGATCCTCCCCCTCGGCCGTGAGGAGGTCGTAGGCCCGCACATGGGCCGGGAACTCGTCGAGGAGCTTGCCCGTCACCGCCTTGCGGTTGAGGCGCTGCTGCAGGACGTTGAAGCTCTGCACCCGGCCCTCGCGCAGGATCAGCAACTCGCCGTCGAGGGCGCCCGTGAAGGTGACGGCCTCGGCGAGATCGGGGAAGGCGCCCGAGATGTCCTCGCCGGTGCGGGAATAGATGCGGGCGACCTGGGCTCCCGCCCGGTCGCGGCCGCCGACGAGCTGGACGCGGATGCCGTCCCACTTCCACTCGCCCGAGAAGGCCTCGGGCTCCAGCTTGTCGAAATCGCTCTCCTCCTCGATCGGGTGCGAGAGCATGGGCGGCCGGAACGGGGCCGGGTTCAGGGTCTCGGGCCGCTCGCCCCGCCCTTCGACCCAGGCGAACAGGGTGGCGTAGGGGGGCTCCAGCCCGTGCCAGACCTCCTCGACCGCGTCGGCCTCGTGGCCGCCGAGCGCCCCGACCGCCGTCTTGGCGAGCCGCGCCGAGACGCCGACGCGCAGGTTGCCGGTGACGAGCTTCAGGAGCGCCCAGCGCCCCGTCTCGTCGAGGGCGTCGAGCCAGGTGGCGAGGTGGCGCGGCAGGTCGGCCTTGCGGGTCTCGGCCAGGGTCTCGACCACCTCGGCGAGGGTGGGCACGTGCGGCGGCGGGTTGTTGTGGCCGGGGCCGGGCTCACTGGGGCCCCCCTCTCCCGTCGGGGAGAGGTGAGCCGCGCCCGGTCCCGCCGGATCCTCCGGCCCCGGCCAGATCAGCGAGGCCGTCTCGGCGAGATCCCCGACGTAATTGTGCGAGAGGCGGAACAGGGTCGGGTCGACCCGCTCCTCCACGAGTCCCCGGATGAGGGCGGGCTTCGCCTCGCGGAAGGTCAGCCCCCCGGTCATGGCGGCGAGCGCGTAGCCGCGCTCCGGGTCCGGCGTGCGGGCGAAGTAATCCTGCAGGAGGCGCAGCTTCGCGTTGCGACGCGGCTCGTAGGCGAGGCGGTCGAGGAGATGGGCGAAGTCGTTCACGCGGCCGTCTCCGCGGGCTCGGGCGGGGCCTCGGTGTCGTCGTCGCCGTAGCCGATGAGGTGCAGGGGCTTCGCCCGGATTCCCTGCAGCCCGCACCAGTGGACGAGGGCGTCCTCCTGCCCGTGCGTGACCCAGACCTCCTCGGCGCCGGTCTCGCGGATCGTGCGGCAGAGGTCCGGCCAGTCCGAATGGTCCGAGATGACGAGGGGCAGCTCGACGCCCTTCTGGCGGGCGCGGGCGCGCACCCGCATCCAGCCCGAGGCGAAGGACGTGACCGGATCGGGGAACTTGCGCGACCAGAGATCCTGGATCGCGGAAGGCGGGCAGAGCACGATGGCGCCGTGGAGCTGGCCCCGCTCGGCCGCCACCACCTTCGGCGTCTCGCCGAGAGCGAGCCCCTCGCGCTTGTAGAGCTCGGTCAGCTTCTCCATCGCGCCGTGCAGGTAGATCGGCCGGTCGTAGCCCGCCTCCCGCAGGAGGGCCATGACGCGCTGCGCCTTGCCCAGCGCGTAGGCGCCGACGATGTGGGCGCGCTCCGGGAACAGGGCCACGGATGCGAGGAGCTTGGCGACCTCCTCGCCCGTATCCGGCATCCGGAAGACGGGGAGACCGAAGGTCGCCTCGGTGATGAAGACGTCGCAGGGCACGGGCTCGAAGGGCAGGCAGGTCGGGTCGCGGGCCCGCTTGTAGTCGCCCGAGACCACGACCCGCACGCCCTCGGCTTCGATCGCGATCTGCGCGGAGCCGAGGACGTGGCCGGCCGGGGCGAAGCGTACGGTCACGTCGCCGACCCGGATCGCCTCGCCGAGGCGCGCCTCCTGCCGCGTGGTGCAGAAATCCTCGCCGTAGCGCACGGACATGATGCGCAGGGTCTCCGGCGTCGCCAGCACGCTGCCGTGGCCGGAGCGGGCATGGTCGGCATGGCCGTGGGTGATCAGCGCGCGCGGCACCGGCCAGGTCGGATCGACGTGGAAGCGGCCGAGCGGGCAGTAGAGCCCTTCGCGGGTGAGGGTGAGGAGATCGCTGGCGCGTAACGGCATGGGGCCGGCTATATAGGGCGCCGGACCCGCCACGCTCACCACGCATGACGCATCAGACCTCCTCCGGCGACCTCCTCGCCGACCGCCGCTACGCCTATGCCGAGGCCTGCCTCGCGGAGGGCGACGCCGCGGGCGCGGCCGAGATGGCCGAGCAGGCCCTCGACCTCGCGCCGCGCTACGCGCCGGCCTGGCTGCTGCTCGGCCGGGCGCGGGAGGCGCTGCACCGCGAGGGCGGCGGGGAAGCCGCTCTGCAGGGGGCGCTGCGCGCCTACGCGGCCGCGCTCGACCTCGATCCGGAGGATCGGCTCGGCAGCCGCCTGCGCCTCGCGCAGCTCGGCATCGGCGACCGGCTCGCCGCGATCTCGCCGGCCTATGTGCGGGCGCTGTTCGACGGCTACGCCGCGCGCTTCGAGCGCCATCTCGTGGGCGAGCTCGGCTATCGCGGGCCCGAGATGCTGCGCGAGGCCCTCGCACGGACCGCGGGGCCGGAGCGGCGTTTCGCGCGCGTGCTCGACCTCGGCTGCGGGACGGGCCTGATGGGCGCGGCGCTGGCCGGCCGCTTCGAGCACCTCGTCGGCGTCGACCTCTCGCCGGAGATGCTGGCCCGGGCCGAGCGGCGCAGCCTCTACCACCGCCTGATCGCGGGCGACCTGACCGGTTGCCTCGCCGAGGCGGAGGCGGGATCCGTCGACCTCGTCGTCGCCGCCGACGTCTTCATCTACCTGGGCGACCTCCGGCCGGTGCTCGGCGCGATCGCGCGCGTCCTCGCCCCGTCCGGGCTCTGCGCGTTCACGGTGCAGTCCCACGGGGGCGCGGGCGTCGCGATCGGCGCGGACGGGCGCTACGCCCACGCGGATGCCGAGGTGCTGGAGGCGGCCGGCGCGGCGGGGCTGACGACGCGCCTCGTCGAGGACGCGGCGATCCGCCGCCAGAACGGGCGGGACGTTCCGGGCCGCCTCGTCGTGCTGCAGTGCGGGGACACGGTTGCGTGAGAACGGCCGGATTTCGCTGCATTGCCGCAACCTCGCGCGCCCTCGCCGGTTTAGCGGCCTAGCTGTCCGGGGCGCAGGCTCCGGGCAGGCGGCAGCGCGAGGGACTCGATGGCAGAGAAGACCGTGGACAAGTCGTTTCCCGCGAGCGCCAAGACCCGGGTTCCCCTGGCCCTCGCGCTGGCCGGCCTCGCGGGCTGCGCGGACTCGATCGGCTTCCTCGAATACTCGCAGCTGTTCATGTCGTTCATGTCGGGCAACACGACCCGCTTCGGCGTCTCGGTCTCGACCTTCGACTGGGAGAACACGGCCCGCGTCTGCACCACGATCCTGGTCTTCTGCTTCGGCGCCTTCGTCGGCACGCTGATCGCGGCCGGGGTCGGGCCCTGGCGCCTGCCGGTGCTGCTCACGATCGAGGCGGCCCTCCTCGCGATCGGGCTCGTGAGCCCCTGGGGCACCTTCTCCTACCCGATCCACGCCTACCCGATCGTGATGGCGCTGGGGCTCCAGAACGCGACCCTGCAGGACGCCAATGGCAACAGCATCGCGCTGACCTACGTCACGGGCGCCGTGGTCCGCTTCGGCACGGGGCTGGCGAACCTGATCCTGCACAAGCCGAACCCGTCCTTCTGGATCCAGGCCCCGCTCTGGGGGGCGCTGAGCACGGGCGCCGTGATCGGGGGCGCCCTGCAGATCCGCTACGGCGAGAGCGCCTTCCTGTTCCCGGCCGCGCTCGCCGCCGTGCTCGCCGTGATCGCGATCGTCGTGGCGCTGGCCAAGCCCGGCAGCCACCTCATCGCCGGCAATTCCCCCGCGCCCGACGCGGCGCCGAGCGCCGAGCCGCTCCACGTGATCACGCGGGCCTGAGGCTCCTCCCCGGACCGGTCGGCGACGGGGGGATCAATCCTCCGGGCCGCTGCGCCGCAGGCTCTTCACGGCGCCGCGGCGCGCCTTCGATTCGAGGCGCCGCTTCTTCGAGGCCAGCGTCGGCCGCGTCGCCCGGCGCGGCGTCGGCGGCACCGCGGCCTCCGCCACCATCGCGGCGAGGCGCTCGCGGGCATCGGCCCGGTTGCGCTCCTGCGTGCGGAAGCGCTGCGCCGTGATGACGAGGACGCCCTCGGACGTAAGGCGGCGCCCGGCGAGCCGCATCAGGCGCACGGCGACCGCGTCGGGCAGCGCGGCCGAGCGGCGCACGTCGAAGCGCAGTTGCACCGCGGTCGAGAGCTTGTTGACGTTCTGCCCGCCGGGGCCGGAGGCGCGCACGAAGCTCTCCTCCAGATCCGCCTCGTCGATGGCGATGTGGGGGGTGCATTGCAGGGCCACAATCACCATCTCTCGATCATGAGATTCGCGTCCGGCTAGGCCGCTTCGCCGGGCGTGCGCGCCCGCACCGCGAGCGCGTGCAGACCGCGCTTGAATGCGCCCTCCAGCAATCCGTTGACGAGCCGGTGGCGCTCCACCCGGCTCTTCCCCTCGAACGCCGCCGAGACCACGTCGAGGCGGAAATGGGTCTCGCCCGATTCGCGCCAGCCCGCGTGGCCGGCATGGAGGTGGGACTCGTCGGTCACGTCGAGATGCGTCGGCGCGAGCGCAGCGTCGAGCGTCTGCGCGATCCAATCCTTCAGCGTGCCGCCCTCAGGCATCCGTCTCTCCCGCTCCGGAGGTGACTCGGTTTCCCGGGCGGCGCGTCAACCCCCGATGATCGCATGCGTCATCAGGCCCGCCACCCTTGTGTCTCCGGTCCGCCCCCTCATAATCGCACCGTCATGGATCTCAACTCGCGCCTGTTCGACAGCATCCGCATCAAGCCGTCCTGCGACGAGCCGAAGACGGCCGAGCCTGCCTGCGAGACCCCGGGCTGCACCCATCCGGGCCTCTACCGGGCGCCCAAGGGCCGCAAGGCCGAGGGACAGTACTGGCGCTTCTGCATGGATCACGTGCGCGCCTACAACGCCGCCTACAATTACTTCGACGGGATGAACGACGCCGCCGTCCAGGCCTACCAGAAGGACGCGATCATCGGGCACCGGCCGACCTGGGCCATGGGCGCGAACGGCGCGGCCGAGGGCACCAAGCGCAAGGGCGAGCCGCCGCGGGACTGGGCCTATGTCGATCCGCTGGGCATCCTGAGGGCTGAGGGCGTCGGCGAGACCGCGCGGCGCGCGAAGGAGCCGCAGCGCCCGCGCCATTCGGGCGCCGTGCGCAAGGCCCTCGACGTGCTGGGCCTCGACGAGGCCGCGGACGCGGCCGCCATCAAGGCACAGTACAAGGTGCTCGTGAAGCGCTTCCACCCGGACGCCAATGGCGGCGACCGCTCCTTCGAGGAGCGCCTGCGCGACATCATCCGGGCCCACGACACGCTCCGCGCGGCCGGGCTCTGCTGAGGCGTCCGGCACGAAGGATGCACGCGCCGGACCCGCCCTCGGCCCTGCCCTGCGTGCGGGGGAGGCGCCAAACGGCCCGCGGGACCCTATATGCGGGGCTCGCAAGCCCAGTGGCGCCGCGCGGCGCCGATGATTAAGGAAGGCCGGAGGCCCGTCTGCCGCGAGTGAGTCCGGCGGGCCCGAGCCGTGAGACATCCGCGAGGTTCCGCGCTTCCCCGCCGGCGCCCGCCCCGACGAGGTCCCGTATGCTTTCTGACGACACGCCCGCCTCGCTGCCCGACCGGACCGTTTCCGTGCGCGAGGTCTTCGGCATCGACCTCGACCTCAAGGTGCCGGCCTTCTCCGAGACCGACGAGCACGTGCCCGATCTCGACCCGGACTACATCTTCGACCGGGAGACGACGCTGGCGATCCTGGCGGGGTTCGCCCGCAACCGCCGCGTGATGATCACGGGCTATCACGGCACCGGCAAGTCGACCCATATCGAGCAGGTCGCGGCCCGACTGAACTGGCCCTGCGTCCGGATCAACCTCGACAGCCACGTCTCGCGCATCGACCTCGTCGGCAAGGACGCGATTGTCCTGCAGGACGGCAAGCAGGTCACCGCCTTCCAGGACGGCATCCTGCCCTGGGCGCTGCAGAACAACGTCGCCCTCGTCTTCGACGAGTACGATGCCGGCCGGCCCGACGTGATGTTCGTGATCCAGCGCGTGCTGGAACTGTCGGGCCGCCTGACGCTCTTGGACCAGAAGCGGGTGATCCGCCCCCACCCCGCCTTCCGCCTGTTCGCGACGGCCAACACGGTCGGCCTCGGCGACACGTCCGGCCTCTATCACGGCACGCAGCAGATCAACCAGGGCCAGATGGACCGCTGGTCGATCGTCACGACCCTGAACTACCTTCCCCACGACCGCGAGGTGGACATCGTCCTCTCCAAGGCCGTCCACTACAAGGGCGAGCAGGGCCGGGACACGGTCAACCGCATGGTGCGCGTGGCGGACCTGACCCGCAACGCCTTCATGAACGGCGACCTCTCGACCGTGATGAGCCCGCGCACGGTGATCACCTGGGCGGAGAACGCGGACATCTTCCGCGACATCGGCTTCGCCTTCCGGGTCACGTTCCTCAACAAGTGCGACGAGCTGGAGCGGCCCCTCGTCGCCGAGTTCTACCAGCGCGCCTTCGGCAAGGAGCTGCCGGAGAGCGCCGTCAACGTCGCGCTCAGCTGAGGCGGCATGGAGGAGCCCGTGGCGCATCCGGTTCCGACCGACCTCGAGTCCGCGGGCAGCGCGCCCGCATCGGACCGCACGCGCCACGAGGACGACCTCTTTACCTGGGTGCAGGAGCAGGTCTCCCTGCTCCGCTCCGGCCGTGTGGAGGCGCTCGACCTCGACAACATCGCCGAGGAGCTGAGCGACGTGGGGAACGCGCAATACAGCCAGCTCGAGAGTGCGCTGCGCGTTCTCCTAATGCAGATGCTGAAGTGGGATCAGCAGCCCGAGAAGCGCACGCCGAGCTGGATCTACTCGATCCGCGAACAGCGTCGGCGCTACGCGAAGAGCCTGCGCAAAAATCCCGGCCTCAAGCAGCACCGAGATGTCATGCGCGACGAGATCTACCCGGTGTCGCGGGATTGGGCCGCCGACGAGTGCAACCTCTCGCCCGACGAGTTCCCGCCAGAATGTCCCTATTCCTGGGACGACATCCTCGACCGCCCCTTCGACCTCGATTCGGTGAAGCAGTAGCAGCGTGTCCATCTCGAACCGCAAGCCCGGCGAGCGCCGCGAACCCGTCGCCGAACCCCTGAAGCGCTCCGTCGCCGGATGCCTGCGCGCCATCGCGCGGCGCTCCGAGGTGGAGGTGACCTATGCCACGGACAGGCCCGCGCTCACCGGCGACAAGGCGCGCCTGCCCGAGCCACCGCGCAAGCTCTCGGCCGCGGACGTGGCGGTCCTGCGCGGCAACGCGGACGCGATGGCGCTCCGCCTCGGCTGCCACGATTCCGCCGTCCACCGGCGCCTCGCGCCCGAGAACGCCCCGGCGCGCGCCGTCTACGACGCCGTAGAGCAGGCCCGCGTCGAGGCGATCGGCTCGCGCCGGATGGCGGGTGTCGCCAGCAACATCACCGCGATGCTGGAGGACCGCTATCACCGCGGCGGCAAGTACGAGCAGATCACCGACCGGGCCGACGCGCCGATGGAGGACGCCGTCGCCCTGATGGTGCGCGAGCGCCTGACGGGGCAGGCGCCCCCGCCCGCCGCCCGCAAGATCGTCGATCTCTGGCGCGAGCACATCGAGGACAAGGCCGGCCGGAACCTCGACGGCCTGCTCGGCTCGCTGGAGAACCAGCGCGCCTTCGCCCGCTCCGTGCGCGACCTCCTCTCCTCCCTCGACATGGCGGACGAGACCCCCTTCGACCCGGAGGACGAGGAGAGCGAGGACGAGAACGAGGCCCAGGACGAGGAGCAGAGCCCGCAGGAGGGCGAGGCCGAGGAGCAGAGCCAGGGCGACCGCGCCGAGATCGAATCGACGGAGGAAGCCTCCGACGACATCGAGGAGGGCGCCACCGAATCCGCCGACGCGCCGTCCGGCGAGTTGCCGGAGGAAGCGGAGGATGCCGAGTCGGAGGAGGCCTCCGAATCCTCCCGGCCGCCGAGCCAGCGGGCGAACGAGCCGCGCGGACCCGAGTACAAGGTGTTCAACCCGCGCTTCGACGAGATCATCCACGCCGAGGATCTCTGCGACGCGGACGAACTCGCCCGCCTGCGCACCTATCTCGACAAGCAGCTCGCCCATCTCCAGGGCGTCGTCGGGCGCCTCGCCAACCGCCTGCAGCGGCGGCTCCTGGCCAAGCAGAACCGCGCCTGGGACTTCGACCTGGAAGAGGGCCAGCTCGACCCGGCCCGCCTCGTGCGCGTCGTGATCGACCCGTTCCAGCCCCTCTCCTTCAAGCAGGAGAAGGACACGAATTTCCGCGACACCGTCGTCACGCTGCTGCTCGACAATTCGGGCTCGATGCGCGGGCGCCCGATCACGGTGGCCGCGACCTGCGCCGACATCCTGGCGCGGACGCTGGAGCGCTGCGGCGTGAAGGTCGAGATCCTCGGCTTCACCACCCGCGCCTGGAAGGGCGGCCAGTCGCGCGAGGCGTGGCTCGCGGCCGGCAAGCCGACCTCGCCGGGGCGCCTCAACGACCTGCGCCACATCGTCTACAAGTCGGCCGACGCCCCCTGGCGGCGGGCGCGCAAGAACCTCGGGCTGATGATGCGCGAGGGGCTGCTCAAGGAGAACATCGACGGCGAGGCGCTCGACTGGGCGCACAAGCGCCTGCTGGGCCGGCCCGAGCAGCGCAAGATCCTGATGGTGATCTCGGACGGCGCCCCGGTCGACGATTCGACGCTCTCGGTCAATGCCGGCAACTACCTCGAGCGCCACCTGCGCTGGATGATCGAGGAGATCGAGACCCGCTCGCCGGTCGAACTCCTCGCCATCGGCATCGGCCACGATGTCACGCGCTACTATCGCCGCGCCGTCACCATCATCGACGCCGAGGAACTCGGCGGCGCCATGACGGAGAAGCTCGCCGAGCTGTTCGAGGAGGACGGCGCGCCGGCCCCCGTGCGCGCGCCGATCCGGGCCGCGGGCGGGCGCCGCTAGGCGGCCAGACCGAGTCCTCCTTCGAGGCGGGCGAGCGCCCGCACGAACACGTCCGGGTCGTCCACCGCCCGGGCCAGGACGAGGGCGCCCTGGATGGCCGAGACGACGTGCTCGGCCTCCGCCGCGGCTCCCTCATCCCGGCCCGTCCGGCGCAGCGCGTCCGCCAGGGCGTCGCGCCAGCCGGCGAAGTAGGTGGCGATGCGGGCGGCGAAACGGTCGCGCACGTCGCCGAGCGCGAAGGCGCCGACGAGGCAGACCCGGCGGCCGGAGCGGAAATAGGCGTCCGTCTCGCGAAACATCCGGCGGATCGCGGCGGCCGGATCCGGATCCTCCCGCAGGGGCGCGAAGACCGCCCGCTCGAACCAGCCGTCGATCTCCGCGAGCACGGCCGCCGCCATCTCCTCCTTACCCCCAGGGAAGAAGTGGTAGAGGCTGCCCTTGCCCAGGCCCGTGCGGGCCCCGATGCGCGACAGGCTCGCGCCCTCGTAGCCGAATTCGCGGAAGATCTCGGCGAGCGCGGCGACGGCATCGGCGCGCTCGTTGACGGTGCGGGTCACGATCGACCCTCCGCGCGGCCTCAGAGGCCGAGATCGGTCAGGCCCGGATGGTCGTCCGGGCGCGGGCCGGAGCGGTCCCAGTGGAACTTGCGCTCGGCATCGCGGATCGCGAGGTCGTTGATGCTGGCGTGGCGCACCCGCATCAGCCCGTTGCCGTCGAATTCCCAGTTCTCGTTGCCGTAGGCCCGGAACCAGTCGCCGGCCGCGTCGTGGAACTCGTAGGCGAAGCGCACCGCGATGCGGTTCCCGCTATGGGCCCAGATCTCCTTGATCAACCGGTACTCGTGCTCCCGCTCCCACTTGCGGGTGAGGAACGCGACGATCGCCGGACGGCCCTGGAAGATCTCCGAGCGGTTCCGCCAGCGGCTGTCGGCCGTGTAGGCGAGCGAGACCTTCTCCGGGCTGCGCCCGTTCCAGCCGTCCTCGGCGGCGCGGACCTTCTGGATGGCGCTGTCCAGGGTGAAGGGCGGCAGCGGGGGGCGCGTCTCGGACATCGTGGCCTCGTCCAGTTTTGACCGATCGGATCAGTGTGTACCGATCGGTAAAATGGCGAGGCCGCGGCGTCAATGTTGATCCGGCGAGGGATCCGGCTCGGTGCGGGTCCCTGCGGGCGCGATGATTGATCGGACCGGGTTCCCTCTCCCGTTCGCGAGGGGGGGACAGGGTGAGGGTTCGGCGTATCCGGAAACGGCGAACCCCTCACCCGGTCGGCTCGCGCCGACTCGACCTCTTCCGGACAGGAGAGGTGGGGCCCCGAGGCGTCCGAACGGCAGAAGGCCGCCGCACGGGTTCGCGTGCGGCGGCCTTCGGAGAACTGGAGATCCTGCTGCCGGCCGGAGGCCGGCGCGGGCTCAGGCGGCGGCCTGCGTCTCGGTCTCGGCGAGCTTCTTCTCGATCTCGCGCTTCAGGAGACGGGCCGTCTGGGACAGCTCGATCTCGCGGGCTTTCACGAGGAACCCGTCGAGGCCGCCGCGGTGCTCCACCGAGCGCAGGGCGTGCGCGGTGACGCGCAGGCGGACGCGGCGGTTGAGCGCGTCGGAGGTGAGGGTGACGTTGCACAGGTTCGGCAGGAACCGGCACTTGGTCTTGCGGTTCGAGTGGCTCACGAGGTGGCCGACCTGCACGGCCTTACCCGTGAGTTCGCAGCGGCGCGACATAGCTTACAATCCCGTATCGTTCCGTGGGCGGTCAGAACTCGGACCGTGACAACCGGCGCGGCGCTCGCCGCGGGCCGCGCCCAAGCGTGATTCCAGGTCCAGCGGAGTCCTGTTGAAGGCGCGAGCCTATAGGCGATGGGGCCGCGCGCCGTCAAGGCGAAAGCCGCGCCCGGTGTGCCCTTCCCGGCATGGGCGGCGGCCCAACGCTCTGTTAACCATGCGGGAGGGATAACGCTTGCGTCGTGCCGAGGGTCAAGCCCGCGCGGCCCGAGCGTTGGGGATTCTGAGTCCGGACCATGTTCGCCACGCCCTCCATTCCGGTGACCTCGGCCCGCGCGCGCGCGGCCGCCGCCCTCTGCCTTCTCGCCGCCGCCGGGCTCGCGCCCGCCGAGGCCCGCTCCCGCGCGCCGAGATCCGCGCCCGCCACCGTGGCCGTCGATTACGGCGTCAACCTCGCCGGCATCCCGATCGGCACCGCGCATCTCTCCGGCGCCATCGAGGGGCAGCGCTACCGCATGGACGTGTCGGCGACGCTGACCGGCCTCGTCGGCGCCATCACCGGCGGCATGGGCTCGGCCCGGTCCAGCGGGCTCATCGGCCCGGGCCCGCAGCCGAACGCCTTCGCGATCTCGACCCGCACCTCGAATTCCGGCATCGCGGTGCGCATGGCTCTGGCGCGCGGCAACGTCACCCAGTCCGAGGTGACGCCGCCCCTCGTCGACATGGGCGACCGGGTGCCCGTCACCGCCGCCAACAAGCGCGGCGTGATGGACCCGGCGAGCGCCCTGCTGATGCCGGCCCGCGCGCAGGGCGACCTCACCGACCCCGAGAATTGCAACCGGACCCTGCCGGTCTTCGACGGCGCCACCCGCTTCAACGTGGTGCTGAGCTACGCCGAGACCCGCGCGGTCGAGAAGCCGGGCTATTCGGGTCCCGTCCTCGTCTGCAACGCCCGCTACCAGGCGATCGCGGGCCACCGGCCCGACCGCCCGGGCGTGCGCTTCATGGAGGAGAACCGCGACATGTCGGTCTGGCTCGCGCCCGTGGAGGGAACGCGGGTCCTGCTGCCGATGCGGATCTCGGTGCGCACCACGATCGGGACCAACATCATCGAGGCGACGCGCTGGACGCGCACCGCCACCGCCGCGGCACCGGCCGAGACGGCCGCCGTCGCGAGCCTCGACGCGCAGCCGTAAGGCGCCCGCCCATGCGTGCCGCCCTCGGCCTGCTGGCGGCGCTGCTGGCGCTGCCCGCCTCGGCCGCGCCGCTCGAGGCGGGCTCGTCCTGCGGCGGGAACGCCTATTCCACCGCGCAGGTGACCGAGGGGCGCCCGCCGCGCCGCGGCCCGCTCACCGCGACGCCGGACACGCTCTGCGCGGATCTCCAGGGCCCGCGGCCGTCCGTGAACGTCGAGATCTACGGTCTGCCGGGCCTCTCGGGAAACGGCCAGACGGGTGCCGAGGGGAGTGGCGGATCGGAGGGTGCGGCCCCATATGAGGGTCTGCCTCCGCGCGGGGCGCGCCCGCCCGCCCTCCGCCACCGGGGCCATTGAGCGGCCACTCCGCACCTTCTTCCCGACGCCCACGGCGCACCACCGGCCGACCCGCCGCAGGACCGCCCCGCCCTGATGAATCGCCGCTCCCTTCCTCCGCAGGCCCGCGCGCGCGGCGTCACGGCGGTGCTCGGGCCGACCAATACCGGCAAGACCCATTTGGCGATCGAGCGGATGCTCGCGCACCCGACCGGCATGATCGGCCTGCCGCTGCGGCTGCTCGCCCGCGAGGTCTACCTGCGGGTCGTCGCCCGGGTCGGTCCCGAGAAGGTCGCCCTCGTCACCGGCGAGGAGAAGATCAAGCCGGACCGCCCGCGCTACTGGATCTCCACCATCGAGGCGATGCCGCGCGACCTCGACGTCGCCTTCGTGGCGATCGACGAGATCCAGCTCGCCGCCGACATGGATCGCGGCCACGTCTTCACCGACCGCCTGCTCTACCAGCGGGGGCGCGAGGAGACGCTGCTGATCGGCTCCGCCACCATCCAGCCCCTGGTCGAATCCCTGATCCCGGGCGTGCGCACGACGACGCGCCCCCGCCTGTCGCAGCTCAGCTTCGCGGGCGAGAAGAAGCTCTCGCGCCTGCCCCGGCGCACCGCGATCGTCGCCTTCTCGGCCGAGGAGGTCTACGCCATCGCCGAGCTGATCCGGCGCCAGCGCGGCGGAGCGGCGGTGGTGCTGGGCGCGCTCTCGCCCCGCACGCGCAACGCGCAGGTCGAGCTCTACCAGTCGGGCGACGTCGATTATCTCGTGGCCACCGACGCGGTCGGGATGGGGCTCAACCTCGACGTCGACCACGTGGCGTTCGCCGCCAACTGGAAATACGACGGCACCCGCTTCCGCAAGCTGACCCCCGCCGAGATGGGGCAGATCGCGGGGCGCGCCGGGCGCCACCTCTCGGACGGCACCTTCGGCTCGACGGGGCGCTGCCCGGCCTTCGACGCGGAGATGATCGAGGCGATCGAGAGCCACAGCTTCGAGCCCGTTCGGATGCTGCAATGGCGCAACCCCGACCTCAGCTTCCACAGCCTCGATTCCCTGCGCGAGACCCTCGACGAGCACCCGCGCGAGAACGGGCTGACGCGCGCGCCGATGGGCGAGGACCAGCAGGCGCTCGAGATCCTGATGCGCGAGGACGACATCCGCGACATGGCGACCGGCACGAAATCCGTGCAGCGCCTCTGGGACGTCTGCGGCGTTCCCGATTACCGGAAGGTCCACCCGCAGACCCACGCCGACCTCGTGGCGCAGCTCTACCGCTTCCTGATGCGGGGCATGGCGGGGCGCATCCCGAACGACTGGTTCGCCCGCCACGTCGCCATGATCGACCGGACCGACGGGGACATCGACGCGCTGTCCCAGCGGATCGCGCAAGGGCGGACCTGGACCTTCGTGGCGAACAGACCCGACTGGCTCGTCGACCCGGAACATTGGCAGGGCGAGACGCGTCGGGTAGAGGACAGGCTGTCCGACGCCCTGCACGAGCGCCTCGCGAGCCGCTTCGTCGACAGGCGCACCAGCGTCCTGATGCGGCGCCTGAGAGAGAATACGATGTTGGAAGCCCAAATTTCTCCCGGCGGGGACGTGACCGTCGAGGGACAGCATGTCGGCCATCTCCACGGCTTCCAGTTCGTGCCGGACCCGGGGGCCGAGGGACACGAGGCCAAGACCCTGCGCAGCGCCGCCGAGAAGGCCCTCGGCGGCGAGATCGAGGCGCGGTCCGAGCGCTTCGCGGCGGCCGCCGATTCGTCCCTCGTCCTCAGCCACGAGGGCGTGATCCGCTGGACGGGCGATCCGGTCGCCAAGCTCGTGCCCGGCGACAAGCTGTTCGAGCCGCGCCTGCGCCTGATCGCGGACGAGCAGCTCACGGGCCCGGCCCGCGACAAGGTCGAGGCCCGGCTCAATGCCTGGATCAAGGCCCATGTGGTGCGCCTCCTCGGGCCGCTCATGGAGATCGAGACCGCCGCCGACCTGGTCGGCCTCGCCAAGGGCATCGGCTACCAGGTGGTCGAGGCCCTCGGCGTCCTGGAGCGCTCGAAGGTGACCCACGAGATGCGCAGCCTCGACCAGGACGGCCGCGCGACGCTCCGCCGCCACGGCGTGCGCTTCGGCGCCTACCACATCTTCCTGCCGGCCCTCCTGAAGCCCGCGCCCCGCACGCTGGCGGCGCAGCTCTGGGCCCTGCGCAACGGCGGCCTCGAGCAGCCCGGCCTCGACGAGATCGCGCATCTGGCCGGTTCCGGCCGCACCTCGATCAAGGTGAACCCCGAGATCGCCAAGGGTCTCTACCGGGCGGCGGGCTTCCGCGTCTGCGGCGAGCGCGCCGTGCGCGTCGACATCCTGGAGCGGCTCGCCGACCTGATCCGCCCCGCCATCGCCTACCGGCCGGGCACCACGCCGGGCGAGCCGCCGGCCGGCAGCGCGGACGGGGACGGCTTCGTCGGCACCGTCGGCATGACCTCCCTCGTCGGATGCTCGGGCGAGGATTTCGCCTCGATCCTGAAATCGCTCGGCTACGTCGCCGAGAGCCGGCCGGGACCCGCCATCACCGTGCCGCTCCTGCCCGCCGCCTCGACCGAGCCGGTCCGCCCGACGGTCGCGCAGCCCTCCGAGACCGCCGAGGCGACAGGCGACGCCCCGAGCGCCGAAGCGATGGCGGACGCCGCAGCGGAAGACGAGACCGTCGCGAGCCAGGATGCGGCCGAGACGACGCAGGAGGCTCCGGACGCGGTGGAGCCCGCGGAGGCTCCGGCCGTTTCCGAGGATCAGGCCGTTTCCGAGGATCAGCCGGTCCCGGCGGCTGGCGAGGAAACGCCCGCGGCGGAGGCCGAGGCCCCCGCGGAATCGGCTGCGGCCGAGCCGGAGAGCGAGGGCGAGCCCGCCGAGGGCACCGAGACGGCGCCCTCCGCCGAGACGGCCGACGCGGCGCCTTCCGAGGCTGCCTCGGCTGAGACCGAGGTGGCATCCTCCGAGACCGAGGCGGCAGCCGCCGAGCCTCCGACCGCCGAGACTCCGGGCGCCGAGACTCCGGCCGCCGAGATTTCGGCCGCCGAGGCGGCCGAGGCCGCCCCGATCGAGGTCTGGCACCTGCACCGTCATCAGCGGCCCGCCCACCAGCGCCCGAACCGGCCGCGCGGCCAGCAGGGCCGCGGGCGCGAGGGCGCTCAAGGGACCGGGCGACCGGAGGGCGAGGCCCGCCGCGAGGGCGGGCGCGGGCCGGACCGCCAGCGCGCGCAGGGAGCCGAGGGCCGCAACCGCCCGGCTCAGGGCGAGCGCGAGGGGCGCCGCGAGGGCGGCGGACGTCGCGACCGGTTCGAGGGCGGCCGCGGCCGTCCCGACCGCCGCGAGGAGAACCGGCATGCCGGGCCGCGCGAGGACCAGCGCCCGCCGCGCCGCGAGCGCGCGCCCGATCCCGATTCGCCCTTCGCCAAGCTCGCCGCCCTGAAGGCGCAGCTCGAATCCGGCGATAGCGGGAAGCGCTGATCCGAGGAGGAAGCGGGCGGCATGAAGGTGGAGCGGCAGCGCCTCGACAAGTGGCTCTGGTTCGCCCGTTTCGCCAAGACGCGCTCGCTCGCCGCCCGCCTCGTGGCGGAGGGCCATGTCCGCGTGAACGGACGCAGGGCCGAGGCCCCGGCCAAGGGCCTCGTCGTGGGCGACGTGATCACGGTGGCCGCCGCCCACGTCACTGCCCTCGTGCGGGTGGCCGATCTCGGCGAGCGCCGCGGTCCCGCGCCCGAGGCGCGGCGCCTCTACGTCGATCTCGCCGCGGACGGGCCGCCCGAACAGGCCTAGGAGTCCGGTCGGGTCGGCGAGAAATCCGGGGATGGGGCGGCGCCCCCATATTGCAGGCGCGCGACACAGGGCGGCGCTCCGGTGCGATGCGGCGCCTGCACGCTTGTCAGCACACCGCCCAAGAGCTAGAGCCGTTCGAAATCAGGGGCCGCGGCCCCGGACGAATTTCCAGGCGCGAGCATCCGCATATCGGGCGCGAAGGCTGCGGAGGGGGCACTAGGCCCCGCAACCCGCCTCGCCGGTGCGGATCGAGGACGAAAAACAGCCCATGACCTACGTCGTCACCGACAATTGCATCAAGTGCAAGTACATGGACTGCGTCGAGGTCTGTCCGGTGGATTGCTTCTACGAGGGCGAGAACATGCTCGTCATCCACCCCGACGAGTGCATCGATTGCGGCGTCTGCGAGCCCGAATGCCCGGCCGAGGCGATCAAGCCCGACACCGAGCCGAACCTCGAGAGCTGGCTCAAGGTCAACGCGGACTATTCCAAGCGCTGGCCGAACATCACGCAGAAGAAGGACGCGCCCACCGACGCGAAGGAATGGGACGGCGTGTCGGACAAGTTCGAGGCGCATTTCTCGTCGAACCCCGGCGCGGGCGACTGAGAACTTCCCACCGCTGCCGCGGGCAGCGATGACCGGCCGGGGACGACGCCCCGGCGCGGTGCGGACGCCGTCTCCCGCCCCGCTCGCCGGCCAGTTGCACCCGGCGCAAGGCAGGCATTCCGAGGGCCTCCTGCCCCGTCATCTCTCCCCGTGCACAACTCGGCACGGGGCGCGCCTGCGCGCGCGCGTCAGTCGGCAATCCTTTGATTCGGCGGCCGGATTGTGATACACAAGAGGTCTGCCGTCGCTCGTGCCTGACGTGCTCCCTCATCCGCCTGACGCGATTCCAGGGCGTTCCATGGATAACGGGGTTGCATGCGATCGACCGCTGAAGGCGCCCTGCTTTCGGTGGCCGATCTCGTCGTGGTTCGTGTGTTCGGTCGCGCCAGGGAACCGATGGTTCGCTCACCCGCTCGGGTAGCGGGTCCGCGGTCGGCGGCAAAGGCCGGGTGTCCCACCCCGGAGAAACGGATTCGGCGTGGCTCTCTCGCGCCCGCGCCATGTTTGGAGGCCCTTCTCGCATGACCACAGCCAAGAAGACGACGGCAGGCCGCCAAGGCTTCAAGACCGGCGAAGCGGTCGTGTACCCGGCTCACGGCGTCGGTCGCATCGTCGCGATCGAGGAGCAGGAGATCGCCGGCTACAAGCTGGAGCTGTTCGTCGTCTCGTTCGAGAAGGACAAGATGGTTCTCCGGGTCCCGACCGCGAAGGCCAACAGCGTCGGCATGCGCAAGCTTGCCGAGCCGGACGTCGTCAAGAAGGCCCTGGACGTGCTGACCGGCCGCGCCCGCATCAAGCGCACCATGTGGTCGCGCCGCGCGCAGGAATACGAGGCCAAGATCAATTCCGGCGACCTGCTCTCGGTGACGGAGGTGGTGCGCGACCTCTTCCGCTCCGACGCGCAGCCCGAGCAATCCTACAGCGAGCGCCAGCTCTACGAGGCGGCCCTCGACCGCGTCGTGCGCGAGATCTCCTCGGTCAACCGCATCACCGAGACCGAGGCGCTGAAGCTGATCGAGCAGAGCCTCGCCAAGTCGCCCCGCCGCGCCAAGAACGAGGCCGAGGCGGACGCGGAAACCGACGGCGACGACCTGCAGGAGGAGGCCGCCTGAGGCGGATCTTCCTCGGCGGATGCCTTTAGGCCCGGTGCGCGAGCACCGGGCCTTTTTCGTGCGCTTGCCTGCCGCGCGCGACCCGTCGTCGTCCCGTCATCCGCGCCCTAGTTCATGTTTGGGATCGATCTCGCGGCCGGCCATCCGGCTCTCGCGCACGGACTTCGGTCCCACCGAAGCCATCTTCGTCGCGAGGGACGGAACCTTCGCGCCGGTGCTTCCGTTGTCGGTTGCCTGGCGTGGGTCCCTGCCGGCGCCGTCCGGCGTCTCGGGTGTGGCTCCTGCCGTAATCAGCACTCGAACGAAGAGGCGAGGCGGGGATGGCGGAAATTGCAGGGATCCGGCGGCAGTTCATACGGACTGCCATGGAGGCGCCCTTCCTCGCGCGTGATGAGGAACGCGGCCTCGCCCTGCGCTGGAAGGACGAACGCGACGAGCGCGCCCTCCACCGCCTGATCTCGGCACATATGCGCCTCGTCATCGCGCTGGCCGGACGCTTCCGCCATTACGGGTTGCCCATGGCCGACCTCGTGCAGGAGGGCCATGTCGGCCTGATGGAGGCTGCGGCCCGCTTCGAGCCCGAGCGGGAGGTCCGCTTCTCCACCTACGCGACGTGGTGGATCCGCGCCTCGATCCAGGACTACATCCTGCGCAACTGGTCGATCGTGCGCGGCGGGACGAGCTCGGCCCAGAAGGCCCTGTTCTTCAACCTGCGCCGGCTGCGGGCCCGGCTGATGCAATCGACGGAGGAGCGCGTCGGCGACGAGATCCACCGCCGCATCGCCACCGCCATCGGCGTCTCGCGGGAGGACGTGGCGCTGATGGATGCGCGGCTTTCGGGTCCCGACATGTCCCTCAACGCGCCCGTGGGCGAGGAGAGCGAGGCGTCGTCCGAGCGCATGGACTTCCTCGTCGACGGTGCCGCCCTCCCCGACGAGACCGTCTCCGCCGCCGTCGACGGCGAGCGGCGTCTGATCTGGCTGCAGCAGGCGCTGACCGTTCTGTCGGAGCGCGAACTGCGCATCCTGCAGGAGCGCCGCCTCGCCGAGGATCAGGCGACGCTCGAAGCCCTCGGCCACCGGCTCGGAATCTCGAAGGAGCGCGTCCGCCAGATCGAGAACCGGGCGCTGGAGAAGCTGCGCCGGGCGCTCGCCGAGAAGTTTCCGCAGAGCGCGAGCACGGTCTACGCGGGCTGAGGCGTCGCCCGCCTCAGATGATCGGGGGCGGGCGCGACGCTCGGACAGCAATCGTGAGTGGCGCGCCTCACCCTGCCCAGTGGATCGCGCCGCCGGCCATCACGGCCACTCGCCACATCGGAAAGTTGTACTGTTCGGGACCGACCGAGCGAAAGTTGCGGATTTTCAACCCTGGGCGTCTACGTTCCCTCGGCGCGGCGCGCTATACTCGACCGTATCGACCTGACGAGTCCGACGTTCGGGAATGCCGCACTCCTCGATCCGGCCCCTCGCGGCCCTCTCCGTGCTAGCCCCGCTCGCCGCCGCCGCGGCCGCGGTGACGACGTTGCGCCAGGATCTGTCCTGGTACACGGGGCTCGCCCTCTTCTACGGCAGCCTCGCCGCCGCACAGCTCGGCTATCTCGCGGTCTGCGTTCTGCGGGGGTCGGGCTCTTGTCCGACGCGCCTGTCGCCGCCCTCCGCCGGCAAGAATCCGGCCTAGGGTGAGGGCCGCTGCGGCTCCCGGGCCGGGCGGAGGATGAGATGGGGGCGGCCGGCGAGCACGGCGCAGCCCGCGAGGACGAGCCCGCAGAGCCCCGCGACCAGGGAAAGCGGCAGCACCGGCGCCAGCGCGCCGGAAACGGCCCCGCCCGTGACCGAGCCCAGATTCATGGTCGCCATGTAGACCTCGAACTCCGTCGCCGCGCCGACGCGGCCGCGGCTCGCCCGCATGAGCGCCGGCACGAGGGCGACGACGAGGAGGCCCGGCAGCACGTTCGTCAGCCCGAGGATCGCGGGGCCGGCGGTGCCCGCGAGCCCCGCCGCGACGAGGCCGGCGGCGATGAGGAAGGCCGTGGCGCTGGCGCGGCAGAGATGGCGCAGGGCCGGCAGCGGGCCCGCACGGTCCGCCCACAGGCCGACCGCGAGGGCGCCTGCGGTGCCGCCGAGCAGGGCGAGCCCGGCCTGCACGCGGGAGAGGGCCGCCGCGTCCCAGCCGTATCCCTGCACCAGATCGACGCCGAAGCGCAGTTCGAACGCCGCGAGCGCCCCGTCGATCGCAAAGCACAGGCCGATCAGGCGCAGCGCCCGCGGGCGGCTCAAGCCCAGGCGGAGCCGGCGCAGGAACCGCCGGAACGGGAGCGGGCGCACCGCCGCGGCGACGAGTGGATGCCGGCCGAGCGAGAGGAGCGCGTCCCCCGGCGCCTCGCGCACGAGCAGGGCGGGCAGGGCCGCGCAGGCGCTGAGAAGGAGAAGCAGTTGCACGCTCTCCCGGAACCCGTAGGCCGCGAGGGTCCAGCCGAACAGGGCCGCGCCGAGGCTCGTGCCGACGACGAAGCCGACACGGGTGCAGGCGCTGGTGCGCCCGAGCTCCGCCTCCGGCACGTGATCCATGACGAGGCGGTCGCAGGCCGTGTCGAGCAGGGCCGCGAACACGCTGTGCAGGAGGAAGACGAGGCCGAGGGCGCCCAGCGCCTGCGGCCCCGGCAGGAGCAGGAGGCCGCCGAGGGCAGCCTGCCCGCCCAGGATCGCGACCACGCTCCAGACCCGGCGGCGCCCCATCCGCGCGCGGCTCGCCCGGTCGACGAGGGGTCCCCACAGGATCGGCTGCAACGTCCAGGGCAGGCCCGCGATGGCGAAATGCAGCCCGACCTCGGAGGCGGGCAGCCCGAGCGCGGCGAGGTGGTTGGCGAGCGCGGTGAGGGAGAAGCCCGCGACGAGACCCTGATAGAGGTAGGTCGCGAAGAAGACGCCGTAGCGGGCGCGGCGATCCTGAAGGCTCGGCAGGTCGAGGCCGGCCGAGGCCCGCTCCCCGGTGACCCCGCTCATGCCGGGCGCCGAGCCTTGCGGCGGCGGACGCCATCGACGATCCTCGCCAGCCCCCCTCCCCCGAGCTCCCGCATGCCGTCTCCCCCGCCAAGCCGGCATCACGCCCCATCCAGCCGGCATCATGCCCCGACAGGCCGGCCCCCCGCCATGAGGCACGGCGCGCGGGCGGCGCGCCCGTGAGCGGCGGAGCCTTCGCGACTGCGGAACCGGGTCCGCTCGCCGGCCCCTGCGTCTGGTCCATCGATCTCGCCCTCACGGAGACCGCCCTCGCCGGCTGCGCGGCGATCCTCTCCGCCGAGGAGCGGGCACGGGCGGCCCGGTTCCTGAGGCCCGCGGACCGGACCCGGCATGTCGCCAGCCACGCGGCCCTGCGCCTGATCCTCGGCCGGGCCTGCGGCCACGCGCCGAAGAACCTCGCCTTCACGGCCCGTCCCGGGGGCAAGCCGGCGCTCGCCGACGCGGCCGGGCTCGATTTCAACCTCTCGCATTCGGGGGAACGGGCGCTCGTCGCCCTGTCGCCCGCCGGCCGGATCGGCGTCGACGTCGAGGTGCTGCGCCCGATGCCGGATCTGGGACGGGTCGCACGGACCTATTTCGCTCCCGACGAGGCGGCGGCCCTCGCCGCCCTGCCGGACTCGGAGCGCCTCTTCGCCTTCATGGCCTGCTGGACGCGAAAGGAAGCCTTCGTGAAGGCGCTGGGGGCCGGGCTCGCGATGCCGCTGTCCCGCTTCAGCGTCTCGCTGCCGCCTGCGCCCGCCGCGCTCCTGCGGCAGGAGGGCAAGCCGGGCGCCTGGACGCTCGGCCATCTCGAGCCGGGCGCCGGCACCGTGGGTGCGGTGGCGGTCGAGGGAGCCGGGATCGCCGTCGCCCTGCGCGCCCTGCCCTCGGACTGGCCGCGAGACCTCGCCTGAGCCCGTCGCGACGATACGGCAATGATTCGCTTGCGGGCCGGGAATGCCCCGGCTATAAGCCCGCTCGCCGGCGGAGACGCCGGCCTTCGGAGTGTAGCGCAGTCTGGTAGCGCACCACGTTCGGGACGTGGGGGTCGCAGGTTCAAATCCTGCCACTCCGACCAAAATTCCCGCTTGCTCTCGCCTTGGATATCACCGGAACGGCCCTTCTCGGACGGGCGCCGGAGCGCACGGCCTTGCGCCGGCCGATGCGCGGCTCTGAGTGGCGGGACAGGCGGCTCGGCACGTCGAGGCCGGAGCCCCCGGCGCGTCACTGGATCAGGAAGACCTGCCGGACGGTGCCGCTCGTGTCGCGCACGACCATCTGCCAGCCGTCCCCCAGGGTGGCGAGCTCGCCGCTCTCGCGCATCTCCTTGATCGCCATCAGGGCCTGAACGAGCGCCCGATCGACGTCGGGTGCCAGCGTCCCCGCCCGGTCGCGCAGGGTGCGGCTGCCATCGGTCAGGTCGAAGTGGAAGCGCTGAGCCATGTTGCCTCTTCTGCGCCGAAGCACCGGCTCATTTGGTGCGCGGCAAAGGTTAACGGAAACTTAACGACCGTGCCGCGCGGCCGGTCGGCGGATGTTCCTCCCTCCTGCGGCGCAGCGCATGACGGATCGATGACAGGAGCGGGTTCGCGGCTGTGGCCGCGCCGCTACGGATCGCGGCGGCGAGGTGGGCTAGGGCAGCCGCGTTCGTTTCCCGAGACCCGCGAACCAACTCGGGCGCGCCCGCCGAGCGTGGGCGCGCCTCCTTCTCCTGCCCGAGGGCCGCCCGTCACCGCGATGATCCCGGCCGGGCGGGCGCGATGCCCCTCGCATTCGGTCAGATGAGGTAAAGGGTGGTGTCGGTCTTGAAGACGCGCGGGCATTTGCGCGCCTGGACCAGTTCCTCCGCCTCTCGCAGTGAGATGTGACGCTCCAGAGCGATCTCCGGCAACGTCATCCACTTGACCTGCTCCTGAGCCTGCATCGGTCGTCTCCACCCCACCCTTGCACGGGGAACGCGTGAGCGCGCGGCGGGTTCGGCGCCGGGGGCGTACCCGCGGACCGGGTGCGGTCCGGGAAGCGGGACCTCTCGATCCGCGGCACTCTCCAGCGCTACCCGTTCGACCGGCTTTTCCGGCACGGCGCCCGGACATCGGTCTTCCCGTTCGGCGGTGGCAATGTCCGGCAAGCCGGCACCACGGGAGCCTCGGTCCCGCCAATCAGACGCGGGCCGCCCGCTTCCGGGCGATCCCCGGTGACACCCCCTACCGGGACGGCGGCCTGCAGGCAGCGACCCCGCCCTCCCAGCGGACGAGGGGGGCGCCGCAGGCGACCATCGCGGCGCGAAGATCCTCGATGCAGCGCTCCGCCTCGGCGAGCGTCCGGAACCCGCCGCGCCGGTACAGGGCTCCGGACGACGAGAGGGCCGCGACGGCGAATAGCCCGTCCGAGTCGTCGACGATGCGGTAGGTCACGGGTCTCGGCATTCTCTCGACCGGCTGGGCTGCGGACGAGGGGCGCAACGCGAGCATCCCAGGGAACGATCCCTCCCCCTTGGCGAGTTAGATGTTCACTGTACAGTCAGGATGCCGGGCCTATTCCAAGGCCGGACGCCCTGCGAAAGGACACAGGTTGACGGACATGCTGATCGCCGGCGGGCTCGGTCTGGATCACCCGGAAGTGGCGGAGGCGCCTGCGCCGCCCCTCCTGCCCGCGGCCGTCCTGGATCATCTCGGCGCCCAGTTGCAGGCGGCCTACGGCGCGCTGGCCAGCGCCCGGCCGCCGCAGCACCTGCTCGACCTGATCGCGAAGCTCGACGGCGTGCTGGCCACCCGGAGCGGACATGCCGAGGCCGTTCGCGAGGGGCTGATCGAGGCGCTTCCCGGATTGCGGACCTTCGCGCTGTCGCTCGTCGCGGATGCCACGCGCGCCGACGACCTCGTGCAGGAGACCGTGCTGAGGGCGTGGGCGGCGCAGGACCGCTTCGTGCCGGGCACGAACCTGAAGGCTTGGCTGTGCACCATCCTGCGCAACCAGTTCTACACGGAATGCCGCAAGCGCAAGCGTGAGGTGGAGGACGCGGACGGCGCCATGGCCGCCCAGCTGACCGCACCCGCCGCGCAGGAGCACGGATCGGACCTGCGCACGATCTGGGGCCAGATCGCCAAGCTGCCCCCGCCCCAGCGCGAGGCCCTGCTGCTCGTGGGCGCGCAGGGCCTGACCTACGAGGCGGCGGCCGAGGTGATGGGCTGCCAGACCGGGACCGTGAAGAGCCGGGTCAGCCGCGCCCGCTCCTTCCTGGCCGCCTCGCTCGGCACGTCGCTGCTGGAGAGCCAGGCGGGCTGACCCCCGCGGGCCCCGCCCGCGCAGGTTTCAGCCGGCAGGGGCCGCCTCCCGGCCGAACAGGATCTCGTGGGTCAGCGGGTCGTAGAAGCGCATCAGGGTCTGGACGAAGTGCCGCGGCTCGACGCCGAGCGCGTCCGCCCAGGCGCGGTAGCGGTCGGGCGGGATGCGGCCGCGGCCCGTCTCGAGCTGAGAGATGAAGGTGTAGTATTCGGCACCGACCAGCGTCGCGAGCTGCCGCTGAGAGAGGCCGCGCGCCTCCCGCAAGTCCTTCAGGAACCGTCCGCCTTCCCGGCGCAATTCCTGGACTTCCTCGGAATCCAGGCGCTGATGATGAGCATACACGGTGAAGACGTCCCCTCGCTCGGTCCCGGCGCGCCGTCCCGCTCTGTACAGTAATATCTATATAGGCTCCTCCCCCGATCGCTGTCCAGATCAGGTCTGGTGCAGGGCATCCCGGACACGACTGCGCTTGGAATCGTTCTACCCTGCCCTATGATCCAAGGTCGACGGCCGAAACCGGACAGATCGTCGAGCGCGGGCGGTCTGTGCGGAGACCTCTCGGCGACCCGGCGGATCTGCAGGGAGCGAGCGATGGACACCCGACCCGTTTTCCGACATCCCGAACCTTGAGGTGCAACGCGCCGGGCCTTGGACGATCCTCACCCACACGCCTGATCGGTCGCCGCCATGGGCAGTCATAACACCCCATCCGTGCTGAGCCACGGCCTCCGGTCGATGCGGCCGATGCTGGCGACGGCGTTCATCTTCAGCTTCTTCATCAACATTCTTCTGTTCGTCAGCCCTCTGTACATGCTGCAGATCTACGACAGGGTCCTGTCGAGCCGGAACGAGACGACCCTGTTCGGCATCACGCTGATCGCCGCCTTCGCCCTCGCCGTCTACGCGGCGCTGGAATTGCTGCGCGCGCGCATCCTGGTCCGCGGCGGGATGATCTTCGACCGGAAGATCGCGGGGCCGGTCTTCGACGCGGTCCATCGCGGCACCCTGCGCAGGCCCGGCGCCGGCCACGAGACGGCCCTTCGCGACGTCGACACCCTGCGGGAATTCCTCACGGGCAGCGGCCTCCTGGCCTTCTGCGACGTGCCGTGGACGCCGATCTTCCTCATCGCCTGCTTCATCCTGCATCCCTGGTTCGGATGGATGGCGCTGATCGGAGGGGGCGTGATCCTCGGGCTGACGCTCGTGAACGAGATCGCGACCCGGCGGGCGCTCGAGGCGGCGAACCACGCCTCCGGCGCGGCCGGGCAGCAGGCGCGGGCCACGTTCCGGAACGGCGAGGTCCTGCACGCGATGGGGATGCTCGCCTCGCTGCGCGAGCTCTGGCGGGTCCGCCACGACGAGGTTCTGCTGCTCCAGGCGCTCGCGAGCGACCGGGCCGGCATCGTCGTCGCGGCGACGCGCTTCGTGCGCATGTTCCTGCAGACGATGGTCCTCGGGGTCGGCGCCTACCTCGCCATCCACCGGGAGATCTCGGCCGGGTCGATGATCGCCGCCTCGATCATCATCGGGCGGGCGCTGGCGCCGATCGAGCTCGTCGTCGCCAACTGGAAGGGCTTCACGGCCGCCCGCGCCGGCTACCGCCGCCTGACGGAGCTCGTCTCCGTCGCCGGCCCGGAGCCGCACCGCGTGGTCCTGCCGCGGCCGGAGGGGCGGATCCAGGCCGAGTCGGTGTCCGTCGCGGCACCCGGCTCCGGCGTGCCGATCCTGCGCGACGTCAGCTTCGCGATCGAGCCCGGCCGCGTGGTCGGGGTGATCGGCCCGAGCGCCGCGGGCAAGTCGACCCTGGTCCGGGCGCTCACGGGCGTCTGGCCGCTCCTTTCGGGCGCCGTGCGGATCGACGGGTCGGAACTCGGCCACTGGGATCCGCAGGCGCTCGGGCGCCATATCGGCTACCTGCCGCAGGACGTGGAGCTGTTCGACGGGACGGTGGCGCAGAACATCGCCCGCTTCTCCGCCGAGGACGAGGACGAGGACGCGATCATCGCGGTGGCGCGGAAGGCGGGCTGCCACGCGCTGATCCAGGGCCTGCCGGACGGCTACAACACGCGGATCGGACCCGGAGGGCACGGCCTGTCCGGAGGCCAGCGCCAGCGGATCGCCCTCGCCCGGGCGCTCTATGGGCGCCCGAGCCTCGTCGTGCTCGACGAGCCGAATGCGAGCCTCGATCAGGCGGGCGAGGCGGCGCTGATGGAGGCGGTGGCCGCGCTGCGTGAGGAGGGCACGACGGTGATCATCGTCACCCACAAGCTCAGCATCCTGACCGGCGCCGACGAGGTGCTGGTGATGAGCGGGGGCGCGGTGCAGGCCTTCGGCGCGGCGGAGCAGGTGCTCCCGCAGATCGTCGGCCCGCGGCAGGTCCCATCCCTCGTGCCGGTGGCAGGCACCGACACCCCCCGGGCAGCGGCGGGCTGACGCCATGGCGAACGGGTCGGCGCCTGCGACTGCCGTCGGATTGCCCGCTCTCCGCCCGTCGCTGCGAGCGGGCGAACCGGAGGGCGCGACGGCCGAGGCGGCAGGGCTCGACGGCCTGTCGAGCTGGCGGCGCTACGCCGTCGCGGGCTACGCGCTGATCTTCGCCACCTTCGGGGTGCTCGGCACCTGGGCGGCCGTCACCCGCCTCGACCGGGCCGTGATCAGCCCGGGCGTGATCATCGCCGAGGGCAGCCGCAAGGTCGTCCAGCATTTCGAGGGCGGCATGGTCCAGGACGTGCTGGTGAAGGACGGCCAGAGCGTGCGCGAGGGCGACGTCCTCCTGCGCATCGACCCGCTCCAGTCCCGTGCCAGCGCGGACCTGTTCCGGAGCCAGCTCGACGCCGCCCTGATCCTCGAAGCGCGGCTGCGGGCCGAGCAGGGCGAGGCCCGCGAGCTCGAGGTGCCGCCGGACCTCGCCGCCCGCCGGGCCGAGGCCCCGATCGCGCGGCTGATCCGCGACCAGGCGGAGCAGCTCGCGGAGCGGCGCCGCTCGCTCCGCTCGCAGCTCGACCTGATCGAGGCCCGCGTGACGCAGCTGAAGACCGAGATGGCGGGCCTCGCGGTCGAGAAGACCTCCGTGCAGGAGCAGGTGGGCTTCATCAATCAGGAGCTCGAGGGCCTGCGCGCCCTGCGCGACAAGAACCTCATCCCGCTCTCGCGGCTGCTCGTCATGGAGCGCGAGCGCACGCGCCTCGAAGGCGTGATCGGGCGCTCGGTGGCCGAGACCGCCAAGGCGCAGAACGCCATCGGCGAGGCCGGGATGCAGATCACGCAGTTGCGGCAGAAGCAGCAGGAATCCGTGACGGCCCAGCTCCTCGAGACCCGCCAGAAGATCGCGGAACTGCGCGAGAAGCTCCTCGTCGCCCAGGATGTCCTGCGGCGGCACGAGGTCCGCGCCTCGCATGGCGGCGTCGTCCAGGGCCTGAAGGTCTACACGATCGGACAGGTGATCCGCTCGGGCGAGCCCTTGATGGAGATCGTGCCGGTCACGGACCGGCTCGTGATCAGCGTCCAGTTCTCGCCCAACGACCTGGAGACGATCCATCCCGGCATGCGGGCCGAGGTCAAGTTCCCCACCTTCCAGACGCGCCGGACGCCGGCGATGTTCGGCACGCTCAAGACCGTCTCGCGCGACCGCCTGATCGACGACGCCACCCGCCAGCCCTACTTCTCCGGCATCGTGGAACTCGACGAGCAGCAGGTCCCGGACGAAGTCCGCCGGCGCCTGCTGGCCGGCCTCCCGGCGGAGGTGGTCGTCTCGGCCGGCGAGCGCACGGCGTTCGACTACATGGTCGCCCCCTTCTTCGACGCGATGGGACGCGCCTTCCATGAGCGCTAGACTCGGCTCGGAACGACAGGCGCCGGCGCGGACCGGGAGGCGCGGCCCCGCCGCCGCGCGGCCGCCCGGCTCCTGGGAGTGAGGTCGACATGGCTGCGGTAATCTCCTTCTTCCGGCCTGCCTCGACGACCCAGGGCGCGTGGTCCCAGCAGGAACTCGCCGAGTTCTACCGGGTCGAGGCCGCCCTGATCCGGGCCGGGATGCGGATCACCAGCGAGCAGGGCTTGAGCGACGAGGCCGATCCCTGGTTCGTCTTCTGCCGCCCCGACGGCGACGCCATCATGCATTTCGCCCGGATCGACGGCAGCTACGTGGTGGCGTCCGAGGTCCTGGACCATCCGATGCGCGGGACCGACTTCCGCGCCCTCCTCGACGAGATCGCGGTCCGGAACCCGGCGCTCCTGCCGATGCCGCATGCGGGCGCCGGCACCAAGCTCGTGGTCCATCCGGCGGCCCTGCTGGCGGCCCTCGTCGCGGCGGCGGCGCTGATCCTCTCCTCCGAGGACGCCGCCGCGAGCGAGCTCGAAACCCTCGGCCCGGACGGGTTCGCGCCCGCCCTTCCGCCGGGCACCGCCACATCGGCAGCCTCACCGGCGGACGTTCAGCCGGCGAAACCGGGCGGTCCCGGCGACACCCACCGGGGAGACGATCACCGCCGGCAGATCGAAGCGATCGTGTTCTCCGCGATGATCTTCGCCGCGCAGGCGGCGGCCGCCGACGAGATCGACCGCAGGGCCGATCCGGATCTGCTCGCGACCGATCCGGCCGGCGGCGCGAGCCAGGCTGCCGCCCCGGCCGAGGCACCTCCGGCCGGCTCGCCAGCCGGGTCCGGCCGCGGGGAGCCGGGAACGATCCGCCACGGGTCGGCCCTCGACACCGAGATCTCGGGCCAACGGGGAGACGTTGCCGCCGCGGGACCCGAGCGGCCGGGCGGGGCCCCGCAGAGCCGGGCCGAACCCGTCGTGGAGACTCCCGAACTCCCGAAGCTCGCGGCGGCGCACAGATCCGTGCCCGGCGCATCCGAAGAGGCGGGGACGCCGCGTTCCGCGGAGGGGAGCCTGCTCCTCGGCGCGGGCCGGCCGGCGGCCGCCGATCCCCGCTCCGAGGGTGGGAGCCGCGACCCCGGCGACGGGGACGGGCACGGGGCTGCGAAGGCGGGCGGCGCATCCGCCGTCTCGTCCGAGGATACCGGTTCTTCCGGCCCGCCGCAGGGCTCGGCACAATCCACCTCCCAGACCACGACGCAGACCGCGTCCCAGGCCTCCGCCCAGGGCGGTTCGGGCCAGAGCCCCTGGCTCGTCTCGGCGCTTCGCGGCGAGGACGGACGCTCGGACTCGTCCTCATCGCGCGGCAAGGCCATCGGGGACACCGGCCAGGACGCGAAGGCCGAGAAGGACAAGGGTCAGAAGGACAAGGGTCAGGCGGACGATCAGAAGGGCGGCTCGGAGCGGTCCGCCGGAGAGCGCGCGGAATCCGAAACGCCCGGCCCGTCCAAACCGGCTGAGGCCGAGACCGGCGCGGCAGCCGCAGGGAGAAAAGCGGCGGATACGAGCCATCCCGGCGCGAGTGCCGCCGCCCCCGGCCAGAACAAGGGCAAGGGCGACGGGTCCGGCGCGGAGACGAACACCGACACGCAGGCGGCACCGTCGAACGCGGGCGGCCAGGGCGCGAAGGCCGACGCCCCGGCTGCCGCGACCGCGGCGGCCGAGGCGGCGCCGCCGAGCCCTGCCCCCGGCAGTAAGGCGGCACCCGGCCAGGCCAAGCACACGGACGAGGCCGCCGCCGCACCCGAGACGGCCAAGGCCACGGGCTCGGAGAAGCACGCCACAGGGGGCCAGGGCTCCAAGGCCGAGACGCTTTCGAGCGCGGAGACGGACGGGGCGAGCGTCGCCAACCCGGCCGCGAATCCCACTGCTCCCGGTCAGGCGAAGCATCTCGACAAGGCTGCCGCCGAGCCCGAGGCGGCCAAGGTCACGGGATCGGAGAAGCACGCCGCGGAAGGCCAGGGCTCCAAGGCCGAGGTCCTGACGGTCGCGGAGACGGACGGGGCGAGTGCGGCCCACCCGGCCGCGAACCCCGCGGCGCCCGGCCAGACGAAGCACGCGGACAAGGCGGCCGGTGATCCCGAGGCGGCCAAGGCCACAGGCTCGGAGAAGCACGCTGCGGCCGAGCAGGGCTCCAAGGCCGAGACGCTTTCGAGCGCGGAGGCGAACGGGGCGAGCGCAGCCCACCCGGGCGCGGATCCCGCGGCACCCGGCCAGGCGAAGCACGCGGACAAGGCGGCCGGTGATCCCGAGGCGGCCAAGGCCACGGGCTCGGAGAAGCACGTTACGGAGGCCCACGGCTCCAAGGCCGAGGCTGCGCCGGACGCGCCGGACGGGACGGCCACGGACATCAAGGCCGCCGGCCCCGGCAAGGCTGCGGATGCCGCCGGTTCGGAGAAGGGCCTCGGCCCGGACAAGCATGCCGCTGATAGCCACGCGAAGGCAGAGGCGCCGCAGGCGGAACCCGAGGCGAGCGATGCAAACCGTCCGGCCGTCGACACCGCGGCTCCAGAACAACCGGGCAAGCATCCGGAAAAGGCCGTCGCCTCGTCCGAGCCGCCCCAGGCCAGCAGCCCGGACAAGCACGCCGTCGACGGCCACGACCCGAAGGCGGAAGCGGCTTCGTCCGGGCAGAAGGGGAGCGCGGCGCCGAACGCTGCCCCCGCGGGCGATGCCGGATCGAGCGCGGAACAGGGCCAGGCGGCCGCCCCTGCGCATCCGGCAGCCTCGGGTCAGCCCGCCCTGTCACCGGTTGCTGCAACGCCCGACAAACCGGCGCACGCGCCGAAGGTGGATGCGCGGCCGGGCAGTCCCGCTGCAACAATCGACGCGGACGGCAACCTCGTCTTCGCGCCCGTCAAAGGCTCACAGAACCATCCGGCCCCAGGCCACGCGCCGCAGGAGGTGGATCCGCACGCGGATGTGGGCCTCGTGGGCCTGTCGCAGCCGCACGCGCCCCTTCACCATCCCGAGCTTCACTGAACAGGCCGGCCGGGGCAGGAAGGGCCCGCGGCCGTTCAGGCCGGCAGGCTGCCGAGCTTCGGCCCGCCCTGCCCCATCGCTCCGGCCAGAACCTCGCGGGCGCGGCTGACGCGGCTCTTCACGGTTCCGACCTGGCATCCGATCACCGACGAGGCCTCCTCGTAGGTCATGCCCTGCGCGGCCACGAGGATGAGCGCTTCCTGCTGCGGCAGCGGAAGCCGACGGATCCGGGCCCAGAGTTCCTGCAGAGCGACCCGGTCGACCTGATCGGAGGGCGCGACGAGGCGTCCGGCCGCCGCGCCATCGACGTCCTCGACCTCGCGCTTCGAGCGTCGGCGCTCCGTGTAGAACTGGTTCCGGAGGATCGTGAAGGCCCAAGCCTTGAAGTTGCTGCCCGGACGATAGCGGTGCTGGTTCTGCCAGGCCCTGAGCAGCGTCTCCTGGACGAGATCGTCGGCCTGGCTGGCATCGCGGACGATCGACCGGGCGAAGACGCGCAGATCCGGCAGCAGCGCCAGCAACTCGTCGCGGAAACCGATCGAATCGGCCGGATCAAGCCCGTCCAGGGAAGCCCCGAGCTGCTCGATGAGCGTCAGGAACTGCGTCGGCATCGCCCGCTCGGGGCTCGCCGCGTACAGGGCTCGGAGTTGAAGCCCCAGATGATCGCGCAGGAAGGCCGGGAGCTCGACGCGCGACCCGGCGGTGGGCGCGTTCGACCGCCCGTGACGGCTCTCGCCGGGACGCGTCGGAGCGTGTGAGTGGAACGCCATCGCGTGCTTCGTGTCCCTCGCTCGGCGGCCATACAGTGAATTCATAATAGGCCGTCACTGTATGCCAATCAAGAACCGCCGCTCCGCGCGGGGCATGCGGTGCTCAGGCGTGGCGCGACCGCCTTCCGATCCGGGACGCTCGAATGTGTGGTAGGCCCCAGCGATCGGGGCCGGGACCGCATCCGACCCGGGCGGCTCGCTCACAGGATGGCCCGCGTGCAGGAATCCGGAACAGGAGAGCCGATCTTGGGAGACGATCAGGGCAGCCGAGCGCCCGATGCGCCGGAGGCGCGGGTCCTCGCGGCTCTCGAGCAGATCGCGGATCACCACGCGGGGCGCTCCCTCGGCACGGAGGCGCCGCTCGATCTCCGGGGCCTTCGCCTGGGGCGGACCGCGCTGCAACCGCAGCTTACTTCCGGGAACCGGCCCCTCTGGTGGGACGCGCAACAGGTCGGGCTGAACCTCGCCGGCGCACGGTTGCAGAACGCCACCGTCGAGGAGGCCGACCTCTCCGGCGCCAATCTCGCGCGGGCGAGCCTCACCGGCGTGCTGGGCCGGTCGGCCAGCTTCGACGAGGCTCTGATCGAAGAGGCGGATTTCGGCAATGCCGACCTGAGCGGGGCCTGCTTCACGGCCGTCGCCGGCGGCCAAGCCAACTTCGCCCAGTCGATGCTGGAGGACGCAAACTTTTCGAACGCGGCGATGCGCTTCGCCAAGCTCCCGGGCGCGCTTCTCGACGGAGCGAATTTTTCCGGCGCGGATCTCTGGGGCGCCACCTTCGTCGGGGCGGACGCGGATTACACGACCTTCCGGGGCGCACGCCTCGACGAGGTGGATCTGAGCGACACCAATCTGACCTTCGCGAATTTCGAGGAGGCCAGCCTGGCCAAGGCGCGATTGGCCGGCTCGCGCCTGCGCGGCGCGAACTTCACGGGGGCGAAGCTCGACGGAGCGGATTTGTCCGGTGCCGATCTCTCGGATACGAGCCTCGTCCGCCTGAACCTCTCCACCTGCAAGCTTCGTCATGCCCGGTTCGCGGGGGCTTGGATCAACGGGACCCGGTTCCGGATCGAGCAGCTCGGAGGGGCGGTCGGCGAGGAGATCGCGGGAGAATACGAGGCGGCGCAGGCGAGCTACCTCGCCGTCGAACAGAACCTGAAGAGCATCGGAAGCCACGACGAGGCGAGCTGGGCCTACAAGCGCGGGCGCCGCATGGGGCGCCATCAGGCCGGCCGGAACGCCCTGGCCGCATGGCGGGACCGAGACCCGAGGTCCCTGGCCCGACACGGCTACCGGTGGGCCGCCGACCGCTTCGTCGAGTGGCTGTGCGACTACGGAGAGAGCCTCTCCCGGATCGTGCGCGCCTTCGCCCTGCTGATCCTGGTGTTCGGAGCGTTCTACGGCGTCACGGGCGGCCTCATCCCGGAGGGCAGCGAGGGGCACCCAACCCGCAACCTCGTCGATCTCGTCAGCTACAGCGCTCTCAACATGATGACGGCGAACCCTCCCGAGATCGGCATCAAGCCCGTCGGCCGCGTGACGAACCTGCTCGTCGGCACGCAAGGAGCCGTGGGCATCATCCTGATGGGCCTGTTCGGCTTCGTGCTCGGGAACCGGTTGAGGCGGTAGCGCCCACGCCGCCGAGCCGTCGCGATCCCTTCCGCCTCGGCGGGAGGGGCTCCGACCTGTTTTAGCGGGCACGCGCTCCCATTCCAGGGTAGCAACCGGCTCTATGCAGCTGTAAGTTGTGTCCAAGACGATACAATAACTTGTGCGCGTTTGATTGAACGAATGCCTGCCCGATCAACCCACCGCTCCGCTCCACCCGCGCGCATCCCGGCCGGCCCCGCAATCCGAGGCGGGACCGCCTGATGGCCACCGAGCAGGCGCCGGAGGCGGGCGCGACGCGCGAGGATCGGTACCGGCTGCTGGTCGACAGCATTCTCGACTACGCCATCTACATGCTGGACCCGCAGGGGCGAGTCGCGAGCTGGAACCGGGGCGCTCAGCGCTTCAAGGGCTACACCGCCGAAGAGATCATCGGCCAGCACTTCTCCCGGTTCTACACCGAGGAGGATCGCGCCACGGATCTGCCCGGCCGCGCGCTGAAGATCGCTGAGACCGAGGGCCGTTTCGAGCAGGAGGGCTGGCGCGTCCGCAAGGACGGCTCGCTGATGTGGGCGCACGTGCTGATCGACCCGATCCGCAGCGAGGACGGCACGCTCGTCGGGTACGCCAAGGTCACGCGCGACATGAGCGAACGCAAAGCCGCTCAGGATGCGCTCAATCAGAGCGAGCAGCGCTTCCGCCTGCTCGTTCAAGGCGTCCAGGACTACGCCATCTACATGCTGGACCCGGGCGGGCGGGTCGCGAGCTGGAACCGGGGTGCCCAGCGCTTCAAGGGCTACACCGACGAGGAGATCATCGGCCAGCACTTCTCCCGGTTCTACACCGAGGAGGATCAGGCCACGGGCCTGCCCGCGCACGCCCTGCAGGTCGCCGCGCGCGAGGGACGCTTCGAGGCCGAGGGCTGGCGGGTGCGCAAGGACGGCGCCCGCTTCTGGGCCAGCGTGGTCATCGACCCGATCCGGGGCGAGCACGGCGAGCTCGTCGGCTTCGCCAAGATCACGCGGGACATCACGGAGCGGCTGGCGGCTCAGAAGGCCCTCGACGACACCCGCGCCCGGTTCATCCAGTCCCAGAAGCTCGAAGCCATCGGGCAGCTGACCGGCGGCGTGGCGCACGATTTCAACAACCTGCTCGCCGTGGTGCTTGGAAACCTGCACCTGGCCCGCAAGCGGCTGCCCCCGGACGGGAAGCTCCTGCAGCTGATCGAGAACTCGATCCAGGCGGCGGAGCGCGGGGCGACGCTGACCAAGCGCATGCTGGCCTTCGCGCGGCGGCAGGATCTGGTCGCCGGGCCCGTGGACGTGCCGGGTCTCGTGCGCGGCATGGCCGAGCTGCTGCAGCGCTCGATCGGCTCGAACATCCCGGTCAGCACGCAGTTTCCGCTGCACCTCCCGCCGGCTCACGCCGACGCGAACCAGCTGGAGCTCGCGCTCCTCAACCTGACCGTGAACGCCCGCGATGCCATGCCCGACGGCGGATCGATCACGATCGCGGCCCGCGCGGTTCTGGTCGGGGCCGACGACATCGCCGCCCTGGCACCGGGGCGCTACGTCTGCCTGTCCGTCTCCGACACCGGCGAGGGCATGGACGAAGAGACCCTCACCCGGGCGGCCGAGCCGTTCTTCACCACCAAGGGCGTCGGCAAGGGCACCGGCCTCGGCCTCTCGATGGTGCACGGCTTCGCCGAGCAGCTGGGTGGGCGCCTGATCCTCACGAGCACGAAGGGCCAGGGCACGGTCGCGGAATTGTGGCTGCCCGAGGCCGGGGCCGGCGGCCTGAGGGATGTCGTGCCGGAGGCGGATCCTTCGCTGAAGCCGCTGCAGCCGCTGACGATGCTCGTCGTCGACGACGACCCGCTGGTCCTGATGAACACCTCGGCCATGCTGGAAGATCTCGGCCACGCGGTGGTGGAGGCCGCCTCGGGCCCGCAGGCCCTGCGCGTCCTGGCCCGCTCGCGGAGCGTCGATCTCGTGATCACGGACCAGATGATGCCCGGCATGACCGGTGCGCAGCTGATCGAGGCCATCCGGGCCGAGCATCCCGCCCTGCCCGTGATCCTGGCGAGCGGCTATTCCGAATTGCCGGAGGACGGTCTTGCCGGGCACGTGCGCCTGAGCAAACCGTTCGGGCAGGCCGACCTCGCCCGGGCGCTCTCGATGAGCCTGCGTCCCGAGCGCGGCTGACCGCCTGCGCGCCACCGCGCCCGCCGAGGCGGGGGCCCCCATGTCCGACGCCCCGCCTCGGCCGCTCCTCGGCCGCTGCAGTCCTCAGGCGGTCCTGCGGCCGCCCTTGCTCGTGGCGGCGGTCTCCTCGAAGCCCTCGACGTTGATCCGCTCGGCGATCTGCGAGAGCAGCTGGTCGGTCTTCTTCTCCTCCTGCAGGGTCTCGTCGAGAAGCTTGGCGGCCTCCTCGTAGCCGAGCTGGGCCGCCCAGGTCTTGAGCGTGCCGTAGCGGGCGATCTCGTAATGCTCGACGGCCTGCGCACAGCCCGCCAGGACGGCGTCCGCCGCCGGCCCCTCGCCGAAATCCTCCAGATCCTCCTCCATCTCCGCCGTCAGGCCCTGCATGGCCTCGCAGGTCTTGGCCCGCGCCGCCTTGCCGATGATCTCGAACACCTGCTGAAGCCGCTCCACTTGATGGGCGCTCTCCTCGGCATGGGTCTCGAAGGCTTGGCGCAACTCCTCGTGCTCGGCCGCCTTGGCCGACTTCTTCAACGCGCGAACGGACTGTTTCTCAGCGTAATAAACGTCCTTCAGCGTCTCGTAGAAGGCGTCCTGCAAGTTTTTCTGTTTTCCGGCCATGTAAGTCCTGCCTCGTTCATCTTGTGCGATCGGCTGCCGGCAGCCTCACCGCAGCCAGCGCTCCGGTAAGAACGCGCCACATGGGGAGCGGGTCCGTCGTTTTTTCTGTAGAAATCTTTTGTGGATGTCGGTGAATGCCGGACCGAGTGCGGAACTTTGCGCCGCCTGCGCGTCCCGCGGATCGATGTGCCGAGGGCGGGCTTGCCCCTCCGCACCCGCACGCCGGGCATGCGGTCGATCGAGAGGGGCCGAATTCCGGGTTCCCGCCACGCACCCGGCTCCTTGAGAGGAACGGTCCCGCCGCGGTGACGGTTCTTCCTGCCATCAACAGGAGCAAGCGCATGCACAATGTCGGACGGGCGGCCCTCTTCGCAGGGATGACGTTGATCAGCGTCGGGGCCGCGGAGGCGAAGGGCTGCATCAAGGGTGCGATCATCGGCGGCCTCGCCGGCCATTATCTGGCCGAGCGCGGCGTCGTCGGTGCGGTCGCCGGTTGCATCGGCGGGCGCTACCTGGCCAACCGCCGGGCGCAGCGCGAGATCGACTACGGCTCGCGCGTCCAGCCGCGCGGCACCGGCTACGGCCCAGCCCAGGCCTATCCCCGCCGCAGCTACAGCTACTGAACCGGGGCGGGGCCGACCGCCCGTCCCCCGTCGCGCGGCGAAGTCCCGGCTCGGCCGGGGCTTCGCAGGAGCCGGTACAGCGGGGATGCCCGCCCGTCACTGCGGCCCGGCCAGGGGAAACCCGCTTCCGCACATCCTCCGACGCAGCGACACCGGTGCACACGGGGGCGGCCTTCGGCGCAGAAGGGGCTCGGTCGAGCTCCGGCCCTTGGCAACCGAGCACCTCGGCCAGAGCATAATATTCGGCGTTTTCTGAGAAGAATGGTGGGCGCACTAGGGTTCGAACCTAGGACCCGCTGATTTGCAATGATCTGCTGGGGTCAGAAATTGCCGATGTTCTTCGGGTACTTACGCAGGCCACTTGGCTAGCGCGTGGCGGCTCATGTAACGCATGCTTAACGCGAGTCGGGCTGATACCTCGCCCTCCCATTGTGACTCGACGTTCGACAAGGGTTCGCAAGCGGAAGCTGGGCCGCTGGAAAAGCTGGCCTTCAGCATTGCGCCCATTGCGGCCGTCTAGCAACCATCGGCGGAGTCTCCGAAGCAGACATCCGCCGGCTGGGGGTTATGGAAACGTCGGGCCTCAACCTTAAGGAAGGGCCGCTCGACTGAGCGGCCCTCTTTCATTCAGATGTGAAAGTCGGTGTGATGACTAAACACGTTCCCCCAGAAATCGGCCTGCCCTGCATCGACGTGGTCGGCGCAACCTCCGTAGTGGACACCCGGATCGCCCGCATCGGAGTTCGTCGCGGTGTTCGTCAGGTCGGCCGCGTCGGCGGTGTGGCTCGGAGCGGTGGTGCTGCCGGCCTGGGGCGCGTCGAACACGAAGCTGTCACCATGGCCGTGGCTCCGCGAATGGTGCCAGTGGCTATGATGCGTCGGCGCTCCCGAATTGACCTGCGTCGTGTCCGTGGTGCTGCTCGTATCGGGAGTGTCGGCCGCCGTCACCTTGATCGTATCCGTGGCGTCGGCCGCAACGGTCGGCCCGGCCGCGGTTGTCTTAGGCGTATCAGTCGTGTCGGCAGTATCGGCCGCCGTCACCTTGATCGTGTCCGTTGTGCCAGTCGTAACGGTCGGCCCGGCCGCGGTTGTCTCGGCCGTGTCCGTTGCGCCGCTCGCATCGGTGGCGCCAGCCGTGGTCTTGTTCACGTCCGTCGGGGCGCTCGTATCGGTAATAGCGGCCGCGGTCGTCTTGATCGCGTCCGTGGTGACAGTCGTTCCGGTGGTCGCGGTCCCTCCCGCCGTGGTCACGTCCGTCGTGCTGCTTGTGTTCGTAGCAGTCGGAGAATTAACGCCCTCTCCACCAGATGAATCCGGGCCAAGAACCGATGAGCTGCCATCAAATGGCGTCACATTGACTAGATGACCCGCCTCTGCGTTCACAATAATCTGAGCGGAATCGCGCGTGTTTGCGTTTTCTACCGCCAATATGCTAGAGACATTTGAGTTTGCATTGCCACCAGCCCAAAGGTCAACATGCGGTGCGTCGGTTGTACTTGCGACTGCATCAGCACAATAATCCTCCATTATGAAATATTTCTGCAAATATGGAACATAGATTTTGGTTCCCGGAGCAAAATCACGCGAATCGCTTGCGAATGTGATTGGGTCCTCGAAGGTGCCCGTCCCCCCCGCCTGTTGGTGCAGTTGAGGATATGCAATCCCGGCCCCAGGAGGGTCATTGTCAGGCCAGCCGTACATCGTCACATGCGCGCTGATCGCTTGCTCCGCCATGCAGTAATCCTTTGCAAATAACTAATGTGTGTTGCGAATGCCGTTAACATCGAGGTAAGTGTGGCAGGAATGTGTCGACCGCGGAGACTTTTCGAAAGCGAACTGTGCCTTTAAATGTACTTATTAATACACTGGTGATGCTGGGCCGTATCAACTTGTACGCTCAGGTGTCGTGATTTTGGGCGAGCTCCCTGTGCTCTTGGGTGCAGAATCCCGGTGCATTTGCAGCTGGTCTGCGGCATATATTCCTACAGCCTTTGGACCGGGGCTGGCATTCCAACGGGCGACCTCCTTCCGCTTCTGACGGCCCCGAGGCTCTTGGCGGCGGCGCCTGCGCTCCATGCCTGGAAGCTTTCGAGCAACTTCGTGCAGCAGATCAGCCGTCGGTTCACGTTCCCTCCGAAGCAGGGCCGCTAACCTGGATCTGGAGAGTTCGAAGTATCTGATCGGGGTTGTTGGCGGCGGGTGATCGTACCGACTGTCGAGTTCTGGCGGGTTACAGGCCGGGGTGATCTGGAGACCGACTCGGTTTTCCGTCATGCTGTGGCCAGAGCGGCCTACCTTTCGAGCACGATCAGGCGCTTGCGAGAGCTACATTCATGGAGGCTCGATGATCTGGGCTCCGATGTCGGCAGCATCTCTAACACGCCTCGTGCAACCTCCGGCGCGTCAAACGTATGTGGCCTGACCGACACAGTGATCGACTGCGATGCCTGTGTGTTCCTTGCGGCACAGCTTCCCGCCCCAGCGTTGAACTACGATGAGCATCAATGTTTGAGGCGATGCGGGTGCTAGGATGACGTACCTGACACAGGAACATTTTGCACAATCACTTCAAGCTGCCTGGATCTACGCTCAGGAAGAGCGGGAACGCACAGGCGCCATCATCGAATTGCGGCTCACGACGCTCGGACTGACCGCTTTCAACACCAACGCGATCTGCACGCGGATTGCGACCGTGTCGTGGGGCGAGCTGGCCCGCTCCGAGGATCTTCCCCGGCTTTTCGCAAAGATGATCCGGCAGGTATCGGATCAACAGGACGCGGCTACTTCGCCATTTGCTTCGATGGAAAAGCTGGCAGCCTGATTTCTTTCTCCTACATGGGCTGCATGGCGGTCCAGGAATTCTCGCTATCCGGTCTTCATGACCATCCCTGCTGCTGAGCTGGCCGGAGGCTACGCTATGCGGTTTGATCTCGACCCTCACGGTTCCTGGCTGGTCGATCCGCGCGATCTTGCCGCCCGACTGGGCGTCTCGGTGAGCTACCTCAAACGTCAACTGTCTCTGGGGCTTATTTCCAGCCGCCTCGATCCCGGCTGTGACGAGGATGAGGGCAGATCGCGTATCACGATCCGAGCCTCTTCCGCGGCATGGGAGGGCATCTTCGATAGAGACGGCACCTTGCTGAGCGAGCGTCGAAGCTGATCCTGCTCCATAGCGTCGGCTGAGGCCTGCCTGTGGCTGATTGTCGAGCCGCGGCACATCCTTGAACCGCAGCGCCTGCTTGCCCGTTGGCTTGAGCGCAGCACGCGCGGGGCCGAACCGGGCCGAGCGAACCACAAGGCCTGGCGGCCGAGGAGCACGCCCATGGCCACGGAAGCTGAGAGAGCCGACCTCGCCCAAATCGCACTGGATGCCTTCCTGCACGCGGAAGGCGCCAATCGCCGTTGGGCCGGCGGTATTCCTGCCTGCGATATCGTCGACCTCATGACCGATCTGCTGCTGCTCGCGAAGCAGCGCGGCTACGATCCCTGCACGGTGATCGGCAAGGTCGAGCGGCATCTGAAAGCCGAGAGCGGCGAGATTTGCTGAGGCGCCTTGTGGAGGAGTTGGCAGATGTCAGGATGGGCCCGGAAAGGCATCCTGCCATTCCACACCACAGGGTCTGATGCTGAGGCTTCGCACCCTTGAAGCTTGGGCATGCGCCTCTGGCATGCCAGCGCCAACAAATGTGTGCTGGAGCACTGAGGCGCGGTGTGGGATATGCCACGACGACAGCACGGCGATGGCGTCGCCGCACTGGCCCTTCAGTGGGCGTTTCCTCCCTAGACTGCGGGCCGCTCACATCGGGCGGCCCTTTTTCTGTCTGGGTGGCGGCCTTCTAGCCTCCACGCCATCTCCCAGCAAGCATCATCTTTCATTGCTCGTGGAGAGGTGGCGATTTTGTGCACAGTCGATCTGGTTCGGAGACGATCATGCTGAGGGTGGCGATACCCGCGGCCTCATCTCCACCAAGTCCATTAGGGCTTGCCCAGTGGACCGCTCCAGAGCCGTTCCAATGGAGTGGTTTCGGGCTTTTGGGACGTCATCGAGCCCCGTCTCGGATCCTACTGGAACGATCCAGTCTGACGAGTGAATACTAAGACTGCAGAATAGCTCTCGGTGGGCTGATCGGGCGAGCACCATAATGCAAAAATGTTGGGTCTAGGTCTAAAATTGCTCGTACCTATGCGACAAATGCAAGGCTGGCATTTGGCATCTGGTATGCCATAAGAAGGCGTTCGGTGGCATAAGCACTGCAACGCAAACAAGCGCACCGGACGCCCACCATGATCTCTCTGCTCCTGACCGCCGCCGTCGTTGCTGGTGC